>WAKY01000116.1 GCA_015523135.1 Candidatus Aciduliprofundum sp. | reverse complement strand
TCTTGGATGGAGGTAGATCCACAAATATGTCTATGGTAGTAACAAGGGTAACTGTTTTATCCCCTCTCTTCACGAATATAGGCTTGACTACATTCTTAACCCCTACGCGGGTTATCTTGTACCTTTTTTCTGGCTGAAGACCTTGAACATCAGGATACATACTTGGAGATTAGCGCTTGGGATAAAAAGATTTTTGGATAAGAAAACATCTATCCATTTTATGAAGATAGTTGAAGTAGGAGACTCTAAGAAACTCGCCAATATTCTGCTAACTGTGAATGTTGGCTGGAGCCATGAGCCCATGGGTAAAAGAGGAATTTCGCATTTTCTTGAGCATTCCATTTTTCTTAGAAGCGAAGAGTGTCCAGAGCCGGATGCGGAGGTGGCGAAGTATGGAGTGAGTTTAAATGGAGAGACGCAGCCAGATAGAACCATTTTCTTCTTTTCCTCACTCCCTGAGGATGCCGAAGAGGTTCTGGAGATTCTGCTCTCCCTTATTTACTCCCCTTCATTCTCGCCTGAGAAAGTTGAGGAGGAGAAAGAAAGTAAGATAATTCCTGCCGTTGTAAAGGAGAGTGATTATGCTCCTTGGGAGCTAGCATACGAATGGGCTCGGAACTTAATTTTTGAATGGGATTTCAGGTACAGTATGGGAACCGAGGAAGAACTCCGCGGAATAGGGATTGAAGAGTTAAGAGAATGGCATAAGAGGTATTATAACAAGCACAATTCGGTAGTTCTCATACCAAAGGGAATTGAATTTCCAGATGTTGAGATACCGGAAGGTGGTATAAAGCCAGAAGTTCAAGAAATTAAATATGAAGAAAGGGAGAAGGTCATTGAAAAGGGATTAGGAAATGCAGAAATTGTATGTGCATTCCCCTTGCGCAAATATGATATTCGTGCATATCTCCTCAGCACCTTGCTTGGAAATTTTCCAACATCTAAGCTATGGCGAAAGTTTCATAAGGAGGCGTATATGGTTGAATCCAAAGTGGAATGGCATAATGTAAAGGGAGGATTTTTCCTCTACTTTGGGGCAAATTCTCGCGATTTTGAGAGTATATGCAGGAAAATGGAGAGATTCTTGGAGAGCTTAAATTTCACTAATGAAGAAGTAGAAATGGCAAAGAAAACCCTTGCGATAGAGATGCTGGAGAGAGATAATAGCATTTACAGGATGGAAAATTTATTGCACTTGGACCCAGAAATGAGATTTGGGAGCTTAGAGGGAATTTTGAAGGCCATAAAGGGATTGGAATTGCAGGATATCAATGAGTATGCCTCTCAAGTTTTGAATTTGGAAGAAATGAGAAGAGTTGTGGTGAGGTAATACCCAAATTTCTGAGTTTGTAAAGATAACAATGCCAAAAAATATATTTATTGGAGCAACATAACATCCTACAGTATGAAAATCGTGTCTATAATTGCATTTGCATGCATATTCATATTACTATTTTCGTTAATAAATATATCTAATTTAAATGTAGAGAGCAATAAAGATGCCTTGGCAAAATCTGCGAACTTCTACAATCCCAATACTCCACCGAAGACATTTGAAGACCTGTTTCTCCCGCATTGGTTTGAGAATGGGACATTTACTTTTAATGTGCCTCAATATATGCATCATTTTAAATTGGCATTTGCATTTCAATGGACGCAGTATTATTATTATGGATGGAATAAAGGAAGAAAAGCGGAATTAAATATAACAGATAATAAGGGAACCGTTTATGTATATGCATATAATTCCAACGATGTAAATGGTACACCCATAGGAGGGGCTGGAAGATATCCAGGTACAATACAGGGGAACAAGATAATTATAAGGATTGTAGGTAAAGCTCTTCTACAATTTGGGATTTGGGGGGACTGGACAGAGAACATTCTTAACGGTGGAATTTATTCGCTTACCTTCAATGCCGAAAAAATAGCGTTGTATATGGATTACTACAATCCAACGAATCTAAACACCTTCTATTTCAAATCCAGCCAACCTGTGTATGCATATCTATTTGATGCAGGAGGGAGATTAATAGATCACACAGAAAAGCCATTAAAAGAAGGTTCAGTGACAGAGCCCTATGACGCTTCACCGTTTCTAACATTTATTAGGCCCAATGGAGAGAGTGGAAATGTAACAGTACAATTCTGGGTTGGATACGAAGAGAAGAAGAGCAATCCAACGGGTGCGTTTATAGTGATTGGGATATTGGTAGTGATAGCGGTAGCGATGTATATTTATGCAAAAAGAGCTGTGTATGGAAATAGGAGGAAGAGAAGGTGAATGCCATAGAGGTCAAATCTCTGAATGTATGGTACGGAAAATTCAAAGCTTTAAATGAGATTAATTTTTATGTACCGAAGGGTTTGATAGCGGGGCTTATAGGTCCCAATGGAGCAGGAAAGACCACTTTAATAAAGAGCATTGTTGGCATACTACCCTACGAGGGAGAGATAGAGGTTATTGAGG
The DNA here is from genome assembly GCA_015523135.1 of Candidatus Aciduliprofundum sp. Lineage (GTDB taxonomy): Archaea > Thermoplasmatota > Thermoplasmata > Thermoplasmatales > Aciduliprofundaceae > Aciduliprofundum. Next base: position 5,569 of record WAKY01000116.1, on the reverse strand, counting down.
GAGATAACATAGGGTATCTGGCGGAAGATGAGGGATATTACGGATACTTAACGGGCTATGAGTATCTAAGATACTTCAGTGACCTTTACGGATTTGATAGAGATAAAATATATGAATTGCTGAAATTGGTTGGATTGGATGGCAAGGAGAATGTTTTAATCAGCAAATATTCCAAGGGCATGAAGAGAAGGTTGGGCATTGCGAGAACTCTCTTATCGCGCTCCAGTGTGATAATATTAGACGAGCCGTTGAGTGGTTTAGATCCAAACATAAAGAGCGAGCTCAGAAAGATAATCTTGGAGATATCTAAAGAAAGGACTTTTTTAATATCCTCGCATCAGTTGAGGGACATAGAAGAAATTTGCGATTGGATAATAATGATAAACGAGGGAAAGCTCTTGGGATTTGGCAAGCCTGAAGATTTATTAGAAGAAGTAAAGCCGGTTAGGGAGATAGTTATACAGGTAAAGGATGCGGATGAAAGCATAGTTGAGGAATTGAAAAGGATAGAAGGAGTTAAGAATGCAATTTTAAGGGGGAATATAATAACGATAGAATACGGTGGAGACGATGATTCTGAGATTTTCAAGTATTTGCTCTCAAAGGGATTGAAATTTAATTTGAAGAGTGATACATTAGAATCCATCTACAGGGAGGTATACAGATGAAGGCATATCCCATAATAAGGGAGAGCGTGAGGAGCTCAATTTTAGATTTTTCATTTCCTTTGGTTGCAATATTGCTTTTAATCGTGAATATTGTAATAGGGGTTGAAAACAAGATATTCACAGAGACACCCACACCTTATCCGTTCTGGCTCATATTCTTTTTTGACTCTTTCATTTTCATGATATATGGAGGATATTTGGGCACAAAATACTTTGCGAGAGAGTTTGATAAAAACACGATAATATCCTTGGTAGTCACTCCTGCTGGGCGCAATGGTGTTTATGTTGGCAAGTTAGTTGGAGGATTGATAGTGACAGGTATACTCTCTTTAATTGTGTTCTTTCAAATTTTGGCATTTTTGGGAGTGTGGGGAGATATAGCGTACCTTTTATGGTACTGGTACGGAATGCACACACTGGTATTGTTCATCTCTTCTTTATACATTATGCTCTTGGCAATTGCCATAGGAGTACTGGTTAAAAAAACGGGTGCAACTCTCTTGGTTTCCTCTTTTTATGTTATATTATCTCTTTTCATCTTAGCGTTTATGCCCATGAGATACGCTGTAGATGATAGAGTGTATTATTCCATATTTTTCCCCAACTTGGGAATATGGTACTTGAAATTGTCAATATCCTCCTACGCCATAGTATATTCTTTCCCCATATTGCTAGGTGCGATAGGAGCTTTATTTATTGCATTAATTTCATTTTTCCTGTTTAAGGGGGTGAGATTATGAAGTTAAGGATAATTGCCATATTCATCGCCACAATATTCTTGTTCAGCATCTTTGCCTCTGCTGGAGCCCATGCTGAAGGAAATGAGGAAAAATACTACGATTTTTTCAGTTTGTTCTTTCCGGGCTCTCAAAAATACGCAATTTCTATCAGCTACTCTCCGGGTGGTGTGATTCACATAGAGCCCTATAAGCTTAGCAGTTTGAAGGTTTACATAGATAAGATCAATGCCAGTGTAAATCCAGATTTCTATTTGAAGTTTATAGTGACTAAGGGATTCTGGGTTCCCTACTACACACCATCAGCTTTTAATCCCATGGCATACTACGAGAAAGTTAAAAGGTTCAACGAGTGGCTAAATGCAACAGGCTCTCTCACGGGGAATGTTGCTTATGTAGAGCCGAAGATGGTTCACTTTAAGAAAGGGATGGATAATCTAACGGTAAATTTGAAAGTCAAGATATATGGATGGGGAAATGGTTGGGGTATAACAATTTTGGCAAGGGAGCACAATGCCAGTATGTGGATTCCAGTTAGCGGTGTGCCTTTGAGCGTGCACAAAGGGAGCGATTTATGGAGCATTCTACCTTATCTCTATTCTTCGGCTATTATAGGAACATTGATTTTCATAATCTTCAAAGTGAGGTATCTTAATAGAAAGAAAAGAGAGAAATAAATCTAATTTGGTAATAGAATACTCAAATCTGTTTAGAAATGCTTATTTACCTTTGCACAATGAAGGTTTGGTGAGTTCTATGCAGATGAAGAGTGCGAAGAATGGAGAATACACCGAAGAAATGAGATATATTGCAAAGAAAGAAGGGGTGGATCTTGAAAAGCTCCGTAGGGCTATTGCCAATGGGCATGTTGTGATATTGAAGAATTCAAAGCATGATGTTGAGCCCGTTGGAGTGGGCTCTGGATTGAGAGTTAAGGTTAATGCAAATATAGGTACTTCAATGGATATTGTGGATGTTGAGGCTGAAGTGCGTAAGGCAAAGATTGCCAAGAAATATGGTGCAGATACCATAATGGATTTGAGCACAGGGGGCGATCTTCCAGAGATTAGGCACAGGATAACGAAGGAAGTGCCAATGGTAATAGGCACCGTGCCAATATACGAGGCAGCATGGCAGATGCTTGAAAGAAAAAAGGCCATAGTGGAGATGAGTGAGGATGATATGTTCAACGCAGTAGAATCGCATTTGAAAGATGGTGTGGATTTTCTCACAATTCATGTTGGTGTAACTCGCGAGGCAGTGGAGAAGATGAAAAGGCATCCTCGCGTAGTGGGCACGGTCTCACGCGGTGGTACATTCCATGCAGCTTGGATTCTCCATAATGGCAAAGAGAATCCCTTTTACGAGAATTATGATTATCTTCTTGAATTACTTGCCGAATATGATGCCACAATTAGCTTGGGTGATGGACTCCGCCCTGGAGGATTGCCAGATGCCACAGATTTTCTGCAAATTCATGAACTATACACCATTGGAAGATTGGTGAAGAAAGCTAGAGAAAAAGGTGTGCAAGCCATGGTTGAAGGCCCTGGGCATATCCCAATTGATCAGATAGAGGCAAATGTAAAGATGGCAAAGATAGCCACGGATAATGCACCCTTCTATGTCCTCGGCCCCCTCGTTACCGATATTGCATCTGGCTATGACCATATTACAGCAGCCATAGGAGGTGCCATAGCCGCAAAGGCAGGAGCTGATTTCCTATGCTATGTAACCCCTGCTGAGCATCTCGCTTTGCCCAATGAGGAAGAAGTGAAATTAGGGGTAATAGCAACGAGAATAGCAGCGCATGCAGTGAATCTAACAAGGTTTGAAGATGAGTACAAATGGGATTATGAAATGTCAAAAGCTCGTGCCTCCCTGCGCTGGGACGAGCAACTCAATCTCAGTATAGACAAGGAGAATGCTATAAAAATAAGGAAGGAGAGGTATCCCCATAGCCCGCAGGTATGCACAATGTGTGGAGAGTTCTGTGCCATAAAGATATTGAGAGAGTATCTAAACGAAGGAAAAGAATAATATGCCTTTGAGAAATAGGGTGAAATGTGCTAGCTGTAATCATATTGACTCTTGCAACAATAGTAGTATTTACGCTAATTTCCTTCAAGAAGAATCCCGTGTTTTACCTCTCTTTAGCATTCGTTATAGTTTATTTGATTGAGCTTTACTCTTACTACCAAGGTTCAATTTTCCAATTCTACGAGCTCTTTGCTTGCAAATCAAATATTTTTGATATGGGTGTATTTACAGCCATCTATGTGCATAGTTTGAACCCTGCCCATATATTTTTCAATATTCTAATATTTTTCTTGGTTGGCGTACCCTTTGCCCAGAAGGTTGGGAATTTTAAATTTACAAGCATATTTCTCGTTTCTGGACTCCTTGCAAACATTGGCTATTCTTTATTTCTTAAAATGAGTGGCATAAACTCGTTTCTCATAGGTGCCTCTGGAGCTATATTTGGAATAATGGGTGCATTCTTAATTCTATATCCAAATGAGGAAATAACGATGTTTCTAGGTCCTATTTTGATGCCCCGTGTGAAAGTTAAGTATGCAGTCCTAGCTTTTATGGCAGTTGAATTCTTTGCAACAATATTTTGGGTCAATGATAATGTGGCACATGGTGCGCATGTAATAGGTGCCGTGAGCGGTGCCCTATTTGCCTATGCTTTAAGAAATTATAGAGTGGAAAGAATTAAAACGAAAGGCCTTAACTATGAGCTCTTGGATGAACTCGCAGATACTCCAGAGCTTAAAAGAATTGCAAATAAGATAAAGGGAGAGAAAGATGAAATAATACGCAGATCTTGGCTCCTTGAATTTTTCAGAAAGAAGAATGGAGATGCCGAATTTGAAGGAAAGTATGTTAAGAGTGGAGGTAAGAGGTATAGGGTTTATAGGTGATTTCCATGCTCATTGATGGATCTTATGGGGAGGGAGGCGGTCAAATTCTTCGCACTTCTATAGCCCTATCAGCCATATTGGGAGAGGATGTGGAGATAATCAATATTAGGGCAAAGAGGAGAAATCCAGGATTAGCAGCGCAACATCTCTGGGGCATAAAGCTTGCTGGTATGATGAGCAACGCCAAAATATCAGGCCTAAAAGTTGGCTCACAGCGTGTAGTTTTCTCTCCAAATAAGATAAAGGGGGGAGAGTACAGAGTTGATATAGGCACAGCAGGAAGCATAACTCTTCTTCTTCAAACTGCAATTCCTATAGCATTATTCGCCGATGACAAGGTAATATTAAAAATCGCGGGAGGCACTGATGTATTATGGTCACCTCCCATTGATTACTATTGCTATGTTCTTTCATATTTCTTGCGAAGAATGGGGGCAAAGATGAACATAGAAGTGATTGAAAGGGGCTATTATCCAGAGGGAGGAGGAAAGGTTAGAGTGGAAATTGAGCCGGCAGAGATTGAAGGATTAAGGATTCTTGAAAGGGGAGAGATGAAGAGCAAGAGAGCTTACATAAACATGAGGGGCTTGCCAATGCACATTGTAGAAAGGATGAAGAAAGATCTAAGAGGGCATGAGCTCTTTGAAGATGTTGGCAATGCGAGTAGGAGTAGAGGATGTGGATTGGTTATTTTAGAAGAATATTCTCACACCATTCTTGCTGGAGATTCTCTCTGCAAAAAAGGACTTCCCGCTGAGAAAGTTGCTAGAATTGCCATTGAAAAGTTAGATAAGGAGAGAAATTCAAATTCTACAGTAGATGTAAATATGGGAGACCATTTAATTACATTTGGTTCATTGGCAAAAGGCACAACAGCTTATTATGTTAGAGATGTAACGGAGCACATAAAAACTAATGCTTGGGTAGTGCAAAAATTTGGTAATAGGGTGAAAATAGAAGGAAATAAGATAGAGATTCAAGCATAAATGTAATCCTTGGGAACGTTTTTAACTTTAGCCGCTTGCTCTCGAATTTGTGCCAAATTCTTCTCTATCTTTTCAGCTTCCTCGTATAATGGTTTAGGGTCTATCTTTACGCCTTGCATAATTTCATTTAATACCTCTACTATCTTTGCGGCGGCCCTTGCATCTGGATAGTTGGGATGAGCCTCTGCAAGAAGGGCTATTACATCGGTATCCCTTTTTCTTCCTTCTGTTAAAAGCACACCTGTAACCCC
>WAKY01000115.1 GCA_015523135.1 Candidatus Aciduliprofundum sp. | reverse complement strand
GAAGATGAAATGGAAAAGGTTCAGATAGAAAATATAGTGGCTTCTACATCCCTTGCAGATAAGCTGGATTTGAGCAAAATTGCCCTTGCGCTGGATGGTGCTGAGTATGAGCCTGAGCAGTTTCCTGGATTGATTTACAGGCTTCCTGAGCCAAAAACAGCTGTTCTGATTTTTAGGAGCGGAAAGGTTAATTGCACAGGAGCCAAGGACATTGGAAAAGTTGAGAAAACTATAAAAATCCTCGTTGATAAATTGAAAGCTGCTGGTATTGAAGTTTATGATAATCCAAAAATAGTTGTACAGAACATAGTAGCTGTGTATGACTTAGGAGTTGAGTTGAATTTAACGGATATAGCAATGTCTCTTGGACTTGAAAATGTTGAATACGAGCCAGAACAGTTCCCTGGATTAGTATATCGCATAGATGAACCAAAGGTTGTGTTGCTTCTCTTTGGTTCAGGCAAAGTGGTGTGCACAGGAGCTAAGAAGAAAGAGGAAATCGTAGAGGCAATAAAGAAGCTCAAAAAAGAGCTTGAGAATGTGGGACTTATATAAGCGAAAGAATTAAATATGCAGCTATAATACAGGGTTGTGGTGACGGTCATAGCGGCGGGGAAACACCCGGTCTCATTCCGAACCCGGCAGTTAAGCCCGCCTGCGTACCGTGTGCGTACTGGGATGCGCGAGCTCCCGGAAAGCACGGTTCGCTGTCACCATTTTACCTAATTTATTTTAAAAAATGGAATTATTTTTTGACTTTGTAAACAACATCAATAATTGTTCCATCACGCCAGAGTATTGCCGCTATTATGTCATCTGTTATCTTCGGCTCCTGGGGCTTACCACAAATTTGGTATGCTTTTTTCTGGAGGTCCTGTATGTCGTAGATGGGCACTTTGGAGCCACGCATTGACTCAATTATATCATCCCTCTTTGGATTTATAGCTATCCCATGCTCTGTAACAACCACATCTACAACCTCGCCTGGAGTAGTAACCGTAGTAACTCTTTCACGAATTACAGGAACGCGGTATCTATAAAGGGGAACAGTCACTATTGTTAATGCAGATCCAGCTGCAACTTCCTGATGTCCTCCTATGCCATGGAGAAGCAAGCCATCACTATGAGTATTCACATTCACATTGAAATCTATATCCACTTCAGTAGCTCCAAGAACTCCCACATCAAGCATATTCACTATCCCGCCGGAAGAATAGGGATTTCCATACATTGCAAGGGGTGTCTCTATATGATTCTTATCCTCCTTAAGAGATTTCACTGCATCTAAGTCAAAGGCCTGTCCGTCAAAAACAACATCCACAAGGCCTTCATGGAGCATATCTACCACATACTTTGTCACTCCTCCATTGATGAAAGAAGCTCTTATTCCCTTTTTGCGCATCAAATCTCCAAGGAATTTTGTAACTGCCAAAGAAATTCCTCCTGCTCCTGCTTGGAAAGAAAAGCCGTCTTTCAAAGCCACTCTATCTATGACCTCCAACGCATATCTTGCAATTTTCAATCTTGAAGGAGAGGTTGTGATACGAAGCGTGCCTGACATTATTCCTTGTGGGTCTCCAATTTTATCCACAGGCACTACATAATCAATCTGATGCTGGAATATACTTATTGGGTGTGCAGGATATGGCACAAGATGATCTGTTATTGCAACAGTATGGTCAGCATGATATGCATCTACCATCGCATATGCCAACGGACCGCAGGCTGATGGGCCATCCACTCCATTTAAATTTCCATATGGGTCTGCAGTTGGAGCGGCAATAAAAGCAACATCAATATGTACTTCTCCACTTTCCACGGCTCGCACTCTTCCACTATGAGAGCGTAACACTGCCGTTTCACGCATAGCACCATAACTCGTTGCCTCTCCTAAGGGGCCATTCATACTTCCCTCTATTCTCCTTATAGTTCCATCTGTAAGCATTGGCACTAAGGGCTCATGTACGGGAAATAATGCTGTTGGAAATATGCGAATATCCTTTATTCCCATCTTCCTTATTGTTTCCATTACCATATTAACAACAAAATCTCCATCTCGAAGATGGTGATGAAAACTCACTGTCATTCCATCCTCAAGTCCAACTTTTTTTATGACCTCTTCCAAAGAGTTTATAACCTTGCTTCTGCCTCTTGGAGCCATTCTTATAAGAGAGCCAGCGCGCCTTCCTTCTGGGGGTGTTTTCAAATCTCCTGCAAATGGCTTAAACCTTTGCCCATTTATCTCACTTGGCACTTCACGACCCACTGCATTTATTGGCATTTAATCCACCTCCGCAAGAGCTAAAATTTTTCGTGCTCTTTCAACAACGGGAGGATCTATCATCCTACCATTTAGAGATATTACAGCTTTACCTTCTCTCTCGGCTTCCTTAGCCGCCTCAATTATCTTCCTTGCCTCTTCTATTTCTTCCTCTGTAGGTCTGAAAGCTCTATGTACTACTTCAATCTGATTTGGATGTATTACCCCTATTCCATCAAAACCCATATATCGGGCACGCTGAGCATATTGGTATAGAGCATCCATATCTCGCACATCGCTAAAAACAGTGTCCAAAGCTTGCTTCTTTTCCGCCTTAGCAGCTAGAACTATCTCGGCACGAACATAATCAAGAATTAGTGCCTTTTTCCTTGGAATTCCTAAATCTGCGGTTAAGTCCTCACCTCCCCAAGCGAGAGCAACAACACGGGGATGAGTAGCAATTTCCCTTGCATTCTTTAAACCTTTAACAGTTTCAATAATTGGCACAAGTTTCCTTGGCTCAATTCCATTTTTATCCTCAATCAAGCTCATCTCTTGATCAGCAGTATCAACATCATCCAAGCTTTCAACCTTGGGGAGATTTATTACATCGCAATATGGCAGTATCTCCTCCAAGTCCTTCTTCCAATAAGGAGTGCCTATTCCGTTTATTCTAACCCATTTCTCACTTACTCCAAAGTTAACATTTTGAAGAGAGTATTTTACCAATATCCTTGCATCAAATTTTTGAGTAATTGGCACAGAATCCTCCAAGTCAAGAATTACAGCATCCGCTCCGTATAATCCTGCATTCTCCACTAGATGTGGATTATTCCCGGGTATGTATAGACGAGTTCTTCGCAGCTTCATACCTTCTCCCCCCCATACTTTCTTATGGCTGCCTCTAATCTAGCACGAAGAACCCAATCTAAAGCTCCAGAATCTTCAACAATTATCTTTGCTTCAATTCCCCTTGTTAATTCTTCCACAGTATCTCTTATAGCTTCTCCATACAATCTCTCAAGCTTGCTCTTGATGATTACTTCTCTCTTTCCATCTTCTATGCTCACAAAAACATCGCCTTTTTCATGCGTACCTGCTTCAACCATAGAGGTTAATCGTTGTGAAATATAAAAAAAATTTGGGTTAGCCCTTTACAACGCCCAATGGCACCATTTTTGCAACTATGCGAGATATTCCTGCACCCTCCACGGCACGAACTACTTCGTTGACATCCTTGTAAGCATCCGGAGCTTCCTCCGCTGCTACGCGATTGCTTGCACTTCTCACATATATGTGTTTCTTCTCCCACAATTCTCTCTTTACTTCCTCTCCTCTAAATTTGCGCAATGCGGCGTGGCGGCTCATAACACGACCAGCTCCATGGCATGTGGAGCCGAAGGTCTCTTCCATTGCCTTCT
>WAKY01000114.1 GCA_015523135.1 Candidatus Aciduliprofundum sp. | reverse complement strand
GTAAAAATGCTTATTTTATTCCAAAATTTGACCGCTGTGATAGATGCTGCAGGATTGTGCGTATTTACTACATTTGGCTTGGTTGCGGATGATTACAGAGATATGTTAAACGCTGCAATGGGCTGGGATTTGAGTACAGAAGAGTATCTAAAAATTGGAGAACGCATATGGAATGCGGAACATTTGTTCAACCTAAAGGCAGGATTAACAACTAAGGAGGATACACTTCCCAAGCGCCTCACAGATGAACCTATGCCAGAAGGCCCCAATAAAGGACATGTTGTACGCCTAAAAGAGATGCTTCCACGCTACTATGCTCTAAGGGGCTGGAAAGATAATGGTGAGATCAGCGAGGAGAAGATAAAAGAGCTTGGCTTGAAAGATTATCTCTAAATTTTTTCTTTTTATTGATTTCTATGCCAAAGGTTAAGTTCTTTGCAACGCTTAGGGAAATCACAGGAAAGAGAGAAGAGGTTGTAAACGGGAGTACTATAGAAGATGTGCTCAATACTCTTCACGAAGAGTACGGAGAAAAATTCAAAAAAGAGCTAAGGGAGAGAAGCATGATCTTGGTAAATGGAAAGAACATAGAGCATTTAAAAGGCATAAAAACGAAAGTAAGCGAAGAGGATACGATAAGCATATTTCCACCAGCAGGAGGGGGATGAATGCATATTTTCAATTTTGATGAAGCTGAAATACATATCCCTGAGAGAGCAGATATGCATTATTTATTCATAGAAATAACAAACAGATGCAATTTAAAATGTGAAATGTGTTTCAAGCAGTACTGGGAAGATGAAGAAGGAGATATGTCCTATAAGCTATTTTCAAAAATTCTAAAAGATGCTAAAGAATTTCCTGATTTAAAAATGATCTATTTTGGTGGTATTGGTGAGCCCACTGTTCATCCAGATTTTATGTATATGGTTAAAGATGTAAAAAATAGTGGGATTAGCGTGGGTATATCTACAAACGGATTCTTGCTAACCCAAGAAAGGATGGAAAAGCTCGTGGAGTTAGGCATAGATTTAATTTATATATCCTTAGATTCAATACCTGTGCAACCAACGGAGATTGGCCATATAATGCCCGGAGTAACTGTGGACCGATTAAAAAAATTAGCAAAGATAAAAGAGAGAAGAGGTACAGAGCTGCCACATATCGGAGTAGAAGTCGTTGTTACTAAGGAAAATTATAAGCTCCTAGGTAAAATTGCAGAGTACTTGGCTAATTATGAGATAAATTCCTTGCTCCTATCAAATTTAATACCAATAACAGAGGAACATGCAAAACAAATTGTTTACGATGGAAGTGTAGATATAGAATCATATTTAGATGAGCTTTATAGACATTCCTATTCGGGCTTCTTGTTGAGAGTTCCAGAGTTCAAGCTTCGCACTGAGAGACATTGTGATTTTGTAGAGAATAAAGTGGCAGTTGTAAGATGGGATGGTGAGGTTAGCCCTTGTTACAGATTCTTGCATACATATCCTGAATACGTTTTAGGCAGGGAGAAGAAAGTGTATTCTCATTCCTTTGGTAATGTAAAAGATAAATCCTTAAAGGAAATATGGACTTCTAAAGATTATACATGGTTCAGATTCGCTGTTAAAAATTCTTTATTCCCATCATGCACAGATTGCCCATTGGCAAATTCCTGCAGTTTTGTGCAAGATACGAAGACGGATTGCTGGGGAAATGAGCCTAGCTGCGGAGATTGCCTTTGGTGGAGGAGAATAGCGCAGTGCCCAATACCAATAGAAATGAATGGAAGATTTTGGTAAATTTAGCTTTTCAATTTCCATAGTTCATCGGGCTTGAATACCCCTTTCTCGGTGATTATTCCTGTGATATACTTTACAGGCGTAACATCAAATGCAGGATTTCTAGCATGGCTCTCTTGAGGTGCAATTCTGCATTCCCTACAAAATAACACCTCTTCCTCTCCTCTCTCTTCAATTGGTATCTGATCCCCATTTTCTAGAGAGAAATCAAATGTGCTTATGGGTGCAGCCACATAGAATGGTATGCCATTTTCCTTAGCCACAACTGCCTTTTCATAAGTTCCTATTTTATTTGCCACATCTCCATTGCTCGTGATCCTATCTGCTCCCACTATTACCATATCTATCTCACCCTTATGCATAAAATAGCCAGCAGCATTATCCGCTATTACCGCATGCTCAATACCCTCCTGAACCATCTCCCAAGCAGTTAAACGTGCACCCTGCAATCTTGGACGGGTTTCATCAACCCATACAAATATTTTCTTCCCATTTCTATGTGCCTTACGAAGAGGTGCTGTAGCGGTACCCCAATCTCCAACTGCCAAAGCTCCTGCGTTGCAGTGTGTTAAAATTTTGAATCCGTCTTTTATCAATCTCTCTCCATACTCACCAATCTTTTCACATCTTCCAATAATATCATTTGCATACTCTTCCGCTTTCTTCACTGCATCCTCACCAGAATTTATGGCATCTCTCATAGTGCGAAGAGCATAGAATAAATCATGGGCTGTTGGTCTTGTGTTTTTAAGAATTTCAAAAACTTCATCCACATCTCTTCCCTGCAAAGAGGCTTGAGCCATACCATACGCTGCGGTTATGCCTATTGCAGGAGCTCCACGAACAACCATTTCCTTTATAGCATATGCCACTTCCTCCGTTGTTTTTGCCTCAAATATCTCAAACTTGGCAGGCAACTTTCGCTGGTCTATAAGCTTTACAATTCCATCCTCAAACCAAACTGCATGCATTTCCTTAGTACCATTTTCAAATTTTATTCTCATCTAATCACCAGCGGTGTAATATTTTGAATATTTATAAATTTGCTTACACACAAATTTTATATACATTCTTTCACTTATATCTTTTAATGGATTCAAAAGACCTTATTGATTTGAAAATCGAGAAAACCCTATATCCATTATTTGGAAATTTAAGTGAAATAATTGTAGAAGTAAATAAAAAGAAAGTAAATAGAAATGGACTTAATGAGAAAGAGTATGCAAAAATCATGAGTGAAGAAATAAAAAGATTTATTGAAAGATTTGCGGGGGAGGAACTTGCTGATAAAACGTATAAAGAGCTTTTAAGTTCCTTAAAATTTGAGATAGGTGAGTAGTATGGAATTTATAAACACCTATGTAAAGGGGCTAGATGAGCGGATAGAAGGTGGGATACCCAAAGGCTCTGTAATCCTTATCTCCGGACCTACAGGTAGCATGAAGTCCAGTTTCAGTTTCTACATTGCCTACAATTATCTAAAAGACAAAAAAGAAGGAAATGTTGTCTACATTTCTTTAGAGCAGAGCAGAGAAAGTTTGATTAATCAAATGCTGAGTTTGGGAATGGATATAGATAAATTACCTAAGAACTGCGAGTTTAACATATTTGACTGGGGATTAGTTAGAAAGATAGTAAAAGATACTGGAAGGCACGAGAAAGTAAATTGGCTGGATTCTATAATAAATCCAGTAAAAGAGTTTGCGAAGAACAAAAAATTGGATTTTGTCATTTTAGATTCTCTCAACGCCTTATATGCCATTTCTAACTTGGAAAATCCTAGAAACCAGCTGTTCTTCCTATTTGAAGCTATGAGAGAGCTAGGTGCAACTACCTTGGCCATATCAGAAACATCCTATAACTCTATGCAATTTGGAACTTACGATGTTGAAGGTTTCTTAGCTGATAGTATTATTCATCTCTCAATGGAGAGAATAGGGAGAACTTTGGGGAGATACATATCAATAATAAAAATAAGGGGAGTTAAGCACTCCACAGATTACTATCCATTGTTAGTAGATACCAAGGGATTTAGAATCATATCTCACTAATTTTATTTTTAATTTTTTGTACTTTATCTTCGGCACCCATTTCTTCATAGAGTTTCATAGCTTTATTTATCTTATTTCTTCCTTCTTTTTTATTCTTTTTTAAGAGGCATAGAGCATAGTAGTAATAAGCATCAGCAAGATAAGCCTTATAGTCAATCTCCATATACTCTTTTATAGCCCTTTCAAATATATCTTTTGGCAAAGCATTATCTTTGTTACATATTGTATAAGCCCTTAGTACATCTATGTAAGCTAAGTTTATAAAATCTTTTATCACCTTTCCGTTCTCTTTAGCTTTATCTAGCCATTTTAGCACCATATCCCAGTTTTTCAAAGCTATATCGTACTCTGCATTTATTATATAATAATCCATTATCAGATAATTTTCCTGCACATTCTTTTTTAAAGAATATGCTAAATCAATATATTCCTGCGCTTTTTTAAGCTCCCCCATGTATATATACAATCTAGCCATATAAATATATATAGAGAATAAAATAGTGGTATATTTGTACATCTTTGCAATTTCCATTGCCTGTGAGTAGAAATCAAGGGCATCCATATATTTTCCTATTTCCGAATTTATCCCCCCCAAGGTTACCAATCTTTCACATATACCATACTTGTTATTTAATTTAATCGAAATTTCCAAGCTCTTACTAATATGCTCTAGGGCAAGAGAATAATTTCCATGCCTCGAGTAGAGAATTGCTATATTATTATGAAAAGCCTCCAATAATTTATCATTACCAAGCTTTTCGGTTATCTCTAAAGTCCTTTTATAATACTCTTCAGCTTTTTTTACTTCTCCCATTTTCTCATAAGTTACCCCTATATTGTTATAGGCCCTAGTGAGATATGTCAAATTTCCCATCTTCTCACTGATCTCCAGATATTTTAAGAGATAATTTAGAGCCTCATTATAATTGTTTAAATGATTATTTATAACGCCTATAACATTGTAAGTATCCGCTATCTCTCTTATATCGCCAATACCCTCCGCAAGTCTAAGAGCTTTTTCTGCATATTTCAAAGCCTTTTTGTAGTTCCCCTCCATATAATAAACAGATGCTATATTTCTTGTAGCTTTGACCTCATCAACTTTGCTTCCATACCTTTGCGCATAGGCAAGATATCTCTTCAATTTTTCAAGAGATTCTTTAAAACTTCCAGTTTCCCAATCAATTATACCAAGCTCTCCAATTATCCTCCCCTTATCTATACCTTTTGCAACTTTGAGGTATTCATTTAGAACTTCCCTTGCCCTATCTAGCTCACCCATAAGCCTATAGCACATTCCCATTTGGGTACCAAAATAAACAATATCCTCAGGCATGTAGTCTATAGCTCTAGAAAGCATCTTTACTGCTTTTTTATACTCTCCAACTGCCACATACCAATCACCAAGATTCTTATAGAGCTCTCCTATAATCTCATTTTTCCCATACTTAACTGCAATTTCAAGAGCTTTTTGAAGGTAATCTATGGCACTCTTAAAAGCCAGCATCTTAACAGATTCTTCAGCAGCCATCCTTAAAAATCCAATAGCTCTCTCATCCCTGGCCATATAATAGTGATATGCGGCCATAAAAATATTTCTGTTTCTTTCTGCCCATTCTCCAATTTTCCTGTGAAAACCAAGTCTTGTATCACGTGATATACCATCATATATTATCTCCCTATAAAGAGGATAAAGAAATCTAAGCTTTTTACCTTCTAACCTAACAAATATATTTGATTGGTCTTCTAAAAATTGCTTATACTCTGGATAGAAAGATTCAACAATATCCAAAGGAACTTCATAGCCTGCAACAGACAAAAATCTAATAAAATTTAAAATATGATCTTTTAGCTTATCCACTTGAAATTCTACACTTTCTTTTATTGTTTCTGGCAATGGACCTTTGTTTCCTTGAAACATATACCTTGCCATATTTATTGCCAATAATGGATTTCCCTCACTAATCTCATAAATTGGTTCAATTTCTCCTTTATATCCAAAAGTATGCAATATATTTTCAATATCTCTCTTCTTCAAAGATTTTAATCTTATTATCTTAGCAGTGGGCTCGTCTTGTATATTTGAAATTATTTCTAAAATATTTTTGTTTTCAACAATATCCTCATTTCTATATGTAAGGATTATCATTATTCTGTTTTTTTCTATGTTCCGAGTGAGGTAATAAATGAGTTCTAAAGAGTTACTATCAATCCATTGTATATCTTCGAATATCAAAATTATGGGCTTTCTCCTAGAATTGTAATTCAAAAATTGATGTATAACATCATAGAATTTAACAGGCCCCTCAATTATCTCTGGTCTACCATATATTCTCTCTTTGCCATCATCTATTAAATCAAAGAAGAATTCTATGTCCTTTGAAATCGAAGTTTTCTCAACCAAATAAACTCTTTTCTTATTTTTCCTAGCATAATCCCCCACTGCTTTAAGCCATATATAAACCCTCCTTTTATCATTATAATGTATAATTGTGTTTAAGCATTCTACCGCAATATCCATCCCACTATCTATAGCCTCTGCTATCTTTTCAAATATCTCAAAATCCAATCGCGTTGGATGTATACCTTGAGGAGAGATGTAAACAGAATTTTTATCATTACTTTTTCTGTCTGTTAACCTCAAAACATTCTTATCACTTACCTTATCAGTAAGAATTACTGTAGGTGGAGTTATTTTATCATCCCATTCAATTATAAGCTTTTCATCAAATAAATTGCTTATTGACTGCCTTTCTTTCTCAGAGAGATACTCTATCTTTCCAGAAATTATGATTAAATGTTTGTTATAAGCTAATGAACGCAAAGTATGAAGAAAATCCACAACCCTATCTATCCCTGCAATGTAAATGAGATAGTTTAAATTCTCAATATACACCAATCTTCTCTCATCACTATTTAGAAATTCATGCAAATACATTATAAATTCAAATTCTAAATTATATGGATTTATGCTCTCTTTATTCGTTTTTGTTTCGGTAAGCCATACTGCATCACTTCTGTTTGGCTGTCGTATTGTGAAATACAATCCATTTATCCTCCTACTAAGTTCTTTATATAATCTATACCCTCCCCCATACCCTATTTCATCCACAAATACTATTTTACTCTTTCTATATAATTTTTTAGATGTTTCTTTTATTTTCCTTTTCCACTCATTTCTCTTTATTTCCGTAAGAGTTCCATAGTTTTCAAGAGCTTGAGAGATAGCATTATATGGTACATACTGGGTAGACTGCTCACACCTGCTTTTTAGAATTTGGACATCTTTAATTTCTTCCAAAAATTTCTCCACCAGATAACTCTTCCCTATTCCGGCAGGGCCCTCTAAAAGCACTACTCTACCCTCCCCTCTTTTAACATCATTTAGATACATATTTAAATTGTGAAGCTCTTTCTCCCTGCCGACAAAGACCATCAATTAATTAATAACATACTCATATTTAAAAATGCCATAACAAAAAATTATCTACTCGCTGTAACATACCCCTGCATGGAAGGTCAAAACAGACTTGATTGGGCTTATACTCATATGGGTGTCATTCAGAAAATCAGGAAGAGATTCATGGAAGAGAAACTTTTTGAAGATCTCAAGATTGGCATGGCTCTACATGTTGAGGCGAAAACCGGAATTCTTGCTCTAACCCTGCGAGACGGAGGCGCAAATGTACGGTTAGCTTCTTGCAATCCCCTGAGCACCGATGATTCCGTTGTTGAAGCCTTGCGAGAAAGAGGTCTAAATGTTTATGCGAAGAAGGGAGAGACGAGGGAAGAGTATTACGAAAACCTGCACAACGTGCTCGAAATGGAGCCGGACATAATAATCGACGACGGCGGAGATTTAACCACGATGCTTCACACCTCATACTCTCATATTCCAATCTTGGGGGGCAACGAAGAGACAACAACTGGAGTGCTTCGCTTGAAGGTCATGGAGAAAAAAGGAGTTCTCAGATTTCCAATGTTCGATGTGAACGATGCCAAGATGAAGCATCTCTTCGACAATCGCTACGGCACCGGGCAGAGCACCCTCGACGGCATAATGAGCGCCACTAATCTCAGCATAGCGGGAAAAATAGCGGTGGTCGCCGGCTACGGCTGGTGCGGTAGGGGAATAGCAATGAGGCTTAGAGGAATGGGTGCAAACGTAATCGTCACCGAGATAGATCCTGTGAAGGCCATAGAAGCGCGAATGGACGGATTTCGAGTAATGCCAATGATTGACGCAATAAAAGAGGCAGATATGGTG
>WAKY01000113.1 GCA_015523135.1 Candidatus Aciduliprofundum sp. | reverse complement strand
TGATTCGCTACCTCTCTACTTTCTGATTTCTCGTATTTTACGGACTCCATAATTCACCACCTCTTAACCTCTTTAAATACTCGGAATCCAAATCCTGCCAGGATCCGAACACCTTATCCTTCCTCTTAATCTCCTCCAAGCTCCATTCCATTTGCAATCTCCGCAAGTATCTCTGCGTGGTTTTCAAGTGCTTGTGCCCCAAGAGCCTGCGAATGGTCTCAAGATTCACTTCCTCTTTCAACCAAGTTATAGCTCTCCAATGGCGGGCTGCGTGGCAATGAAATTGTGGAACTCCAGCTTTAATTCCAGCATCCTTGCAAATCTTCCTTGCAAAAGCATGCGATATTCTGCCCCTTGGCGTGGTGAAAATCGCATTTGCATCCGTCTTTAACCTATACTTATCTCTGTAATCTATGATGAGTTTCAGAACATTCGGGGGCAAAGGCACATACCTCTTTTTCTCTCCCTTGCCGTGGCGCACATAGACGAGTGGCATTGATGTATCCGAGATGTCTATATCGCTCCAGTTTAGCGCTATTGCTTCTCCAACCCTCAACCCCGTGGCAAATAAAAGGCTCAAAAATGCCCTGTTCCTAGCATTCGCTTCTAAATGAGTCCAAGTCACAGAGAGAATCGCATTTTTCTCTTCATCTGTGGGCACATAGAAGTACTCATCCTCGTTCTCAGTTTGCTTGAATCTCTTGAGCTTGGTTTCACTACCCAAAAAAACAAGATAGCGATTGAGAGATTTTATCCAGCTATTTAAAGTGTCTACACTAAACCCGCTCTCCATCAAATCGTAGAGCCTGTCTGAGATTTCTTCAATCGTGGCAGTATCAAGGTTTAACTCAAGCTTTGCTTCTATATACTTAACATGGCTCACGGTCTTCTTCACCGTGCTTGCAGAATAAGTATCCCGCTGGCGCCTCATCCATACTTTGAATTCACGCTCTCTCATTTTTATCCCCTCATCTTCTCCCAAATTTCGGGGTGATAATACCTGAGGTGATTTCTTCGCTCAGAGGAATGCACTATCTCTCCACAATACACGCATCTATAGTACTTCCCAGAGCGGTCTTGATAGCACGGGCGAAAATGAGCCCACAACTCAGCTCTTCCACTTCTCATTAATCTCACTTCATTTTATTTGTCATTTGTCAAGTAGTAATAGATTTTTGAGTATATAAATATTTTCATTTAGTAATTGGTAAATGTAAATTTACCAAAAAGTTATTATTGCCAATTGACAATACACATATGTGAACGGATTAAAGAGCCTTGATGAAAAATACGCCAAAGACATACTTTTGAAGCTTCTTGAGGAGGATCAGCCCGTTCTAATAACGAAGCTATACAAGTCCAACAGGAACTACTATGCATTCAAAAATGTGATAAAGAAGATGGAAGAGGACGGATTAGTGGAAGTGAAAGAGAGTACCGAGGGAAGAAAATCTATCTATGTTTCGCTCACAGAAAAAGGTAGAGCTGTGGCAGAGAAGATTAAAGAGGCTGAGGACATTGCAGCTGGGAGAACGGAGATGCATCCCGACTGGAAAGAGAAGTTCAAAAATATGCGGGCAATGGTGCATTTTAACACCTATGAGAATGTAATTAGAATTACTGATTACCTTCCAGATGGTACTGTGAGGTATGTGGATGTTGATGTGAACATAAGGGGGAATAAAATGTACCTCTATTGCGAGGCTTGCGGTTCTTTTGATTGTGAGCACATTAACTTTATCTGGTCTCATCCAAAGCTCAGGAGAGACCTCCTCAAAAAGGCCCAAGAGGAGCATCTAATAATTGTTGATGGAGAGAAAGCCGAGAGAGAGAATGGAAAGAAGAAGTAGAATGTGAGAGGCCTAGAGCTTATGGAGATGGAAGAGAAGAAAGGACTCAAAATCAAATATCTGGAAGATGAGAAGGAGAAAGAATGAATCTTAGAACTCTTCTTCTTTGGATTGCATTGCTTCTCCTCTTTCATTCTTTCGCAGCCGGACTTTTCTGGCTCTGGACAACTGGATTTAAAGAAGGTTTGGAGTATGGTGTTGCTGTGCTCCTCGGATTCTGGCTATTTGGTGGGTGGTTGCTTATCCTTGCAGTCAAATCCTAAGGAATAAATGTTTATATAAACCTTTAAACATGGTTTTTCTATGGCGATATGTTCCCATTGTGGTATGGAAATTCCTGATGATGTAGCCATCTGCTCTTATTGTGATGCTCAAGTTTCTCCTGACGTGGCAATTTGCGGTAATTGTGGAAAGATCATACCCGCAGATGCTAAGGTATGCCCTTATTGTGGCATGGAGGATTCTCTTGTTATGAATTATAATTCCCTTAATCAATCCTATTTAGAGAAAGTTCAAGAATATAATTCCCTTCTTGCTCAATATATAAATCTTCAAAGTAATTACACCACTCTTTATGGGAGCTTTCAAAATCTTACAAACTTTGAAGATGAGAAATTCATAGTGCTTCTATTCTTCACCACAAATTATGGAAATAACAAATATTGGCTTTATCTGGAGATAGATCCATCCTTATACATTCAGTATAAGCAAAGCCACATCTCCCAGGTAATTCTCAGCATATTGAGGAATTTAAAAATTATGTGGTAACTGATGAAGTTATGGAGGAAATAGTTAATGCAGTAAAATCCAAGTTAGTGACATCCTCGGATGAGGAGCTGGCGGATGCTCTTCTTAGCCTTGTGCAAAATAAAATAACCGATGGATCAAATGGAAAAATCTTTGAGAATTTAAACAATATTCCGGGAACCTATTATTCCACAGATACATCAGCAAAATACCCAGTTGAAACCTTAATACTCCGCTCTAGTGAATGCTTAGATGATTCTATATTATTTCTAAGTTTAATAAAAACTGCTGGTTTAAAAGGAGGTTTTGCATTTTTCAATCTGGGAACTTCTGGCCATGTGGAACAGTGGATAAATCTAACTACTGGACATCCTACACATACCCATAATGGATTCTACTGGCATACAGAGATTAACGGAAACTGGTATTACCCCGCCGAAACTACCGCTTATGGTTGGCGTGTTGGTGAGCTGCCAGATAATTTAGCAGGATTGAGTTTTGAGTTTGTGAGAACATCTTAAAGGTATTTAAAATGTCTCATAAATGGCAACCTGTGGAAGGGACAGGATAAACAAATCAGAGTCTAATAATATCCCATCTCTATTAATGTCTCCAAATACTCATCAAAATTCTCCGTCTCTATACTGTTTTTCTTTGCCACTTCTAGAGCTTTCTCATCGTTTGAAATGAATATTATATTCCGGGCTATTCCACTAACTAATGTACTTTTGTTTATTTGTAATATTCCATCGGTTTCTCCTTCATCTATGTTGCTCCATTCTCTCAAAAAATTCTCGATCTCAAAGGTATTGACTCTTACAGGGCACAATTTAGCATTCCCAAGTTTTTCTATAATCTTATAGTATCTTTTCTTATTTCGAGAACTATACCTATTGGAAGGAATAAATTCTCCCCTAACCCTATATGGTATCCAAAACTCGTCATATTTCAATGATAATAATTTGATCAATTCCATCGCCGCTTCTCTGTTTCCACCCCACATTCTCTTTTCTATTTCTATCAGGACATTAGTGTCTAGGACAGCAATTGACATATAGTGGATCACCTCCCAAAGATATGTTCATTTTCCTTTTTTAGAAAGGTAATCAAGTAACAATAATAAAAGCAATAAACCTATTAGAACCCAAAATACATTTATATTTGCTCTATTTGTAGGCTTAGAGATCTTCTTTTCAAAAGATCTTTTGATATCTTCTATTTCCTTCATGAATGAATTTATGTCTCCTTTTGTATACTTCTTTATAGTAAAAAGATTATCACACGGAGAAATAGATACAGTATGAGGGACCACAATATATACAGGAATATCTTTTTTACAAAGAAAATCAAGTTCTCTTCTAGTAAAATCATCAATTTCATTCGCATCATATGCAATTAATATTCCGTGAGTAACATCTTTGAATTTTATTTCTGGGGAAATAACTTTACCTTCACTCTTTTTATTTTTAGAGGAGGTATATATCTTTATATTCTTACCCTCGGCCAAAGCTTTTAATTTATAGACTAAATTTGCTGCGGTATAATCTCCCATTGGATATATTATAGCTACTTTTTCCATACTTATCCATTGCTTATTATAACCATGATATTTAAATTTAATTACCTATACCTCACTCCATTTGACCCCATAACTCTCAATCTCCTGTGCATCCCCTCCTCGCCCCTCTCCCGCTTCCCCTGCTGTCCCTTTTCCCTGCCCTGCCCGAACCTCCACCAACGTCTGCGAATTGATAGAAATTGGGTATGTGTATAGAGCATGTGCTAGGCGTTGTCTCTTAATTTCAAGTAAAAATTTATATTTCTTTAAACGATAAGTATTTGTGTGAGGATCTGCCCTTATTGTGGAAAGGAAATACCTGTTGATGCTATATATTGTCCTTACTGTGGTAAGAAAATTGGAAAAAGGTACATCGAAGAAATTGAAATAAGGATAGATGATTTTACATTTGACATCAAGAAAACGAAAAATTCGATGAAAGTTTGCGGATATACCTATCACGGTAGAAAGAGAAATATATATTCCACAGGGTTTGAGTGTAGCTTTATAAAGCCAGATAACTATGCGTTTTACAAAAAACTGATAGATCTATGTAGGCATGAGTATTCAGGGGTAATTCAGAAGCTATTAAAACAAGCGGGGATATAAGGTTTCACTTGAGAAAATCGAAGAGATGTGTAAAGAAGCTGAGAGAAGAATAGAAGAAGATGCGGAGAGGTGGAAAAGAATAAAAAAGGCCTGGGGACTAGATTACTAATATGCATACATATATTCCATTCTAAACTGAAAATTTTTGTCTTTAGTAACGGAGCTGTCATCATAATTTGGCGAAATTTTCGATTTGAGAGCGTTTTTTGCCTTGACAGGTGTAATTATACCACCCTCAAGGAGAAACTTCAATATCGGGCAAATTTTCCTTATGAGAGGACAAAATAGGGGTATTTTTTGCAACCCTTAAACCCGATTTTTTACCCTCATTGTATTCATAGCCACCCAATTGTAAGAGCCACTTCCACGCCTCAACCCTTGCTTCTTCCACCTCATCTCTCGGTATCTTAGAAAACGCATACTTTAACTGCTTTCTGGAGAAACCTATGCCCTTCCTCTTGTGCAGGTAATCTACCACGAAGCACAAGCTAAGGTATTCGCTCCAATGCGTTAGCTTGGATACTTCCTTGCTCACCCTTGGAAGAGTGTAATCGTTCTTCCACATCTGCCATACTTTTCTCTCAAGGGATTGCCACATCTTCACATCTCCATCTCTATTTCCTTCTTCCCGTTGCTTTTCTCAACATGTGCCCCTTGAACCTGATTGCTCATAATCCTGTTCATCTGGTTGCCCTCTTTGACTTCCTCCTTGTCTTTCTGCATACAGATGTCCTTGTACCTGCAGTAATCACACATCCACTTTTGAAAGTTCTCTTTATCCAATTCCTCTGGATTTAGCCCGTATATCTTGTAGTATGCCTTCAACTTCTCCAAACTCTCCTCTAAATTTCTTCCCTTGTAGCCCATGTTCAACTCTGCAAGCATATCATAGCCGTGCTGGAGAAGAACCTTCGTGAGCTTTGGTTCGGATTTCACGGGAACCTCCACCATCTCTAACTCATCCACGCTTTGCCTTCCTTCTTTGCGATTGAATGACATTCTGCTCTTGTTGATATACACAACTTGCATGTCATTTACCTTTATCCCGTTATTCTCCAAGAGATGTTTGTAGATGTTTAGCTGATATTTGTGCTGTAATTTCGGTTCTCCCTCATTTCTGATTTTGAGGAATGCGTATGGGTTTGAGGTTTTGAAATCGTAGAGAGTTCTATTTTTTGGGTCGTAGATAGAGAGAACATCTATGTGTCCCACAACCTTGTAATTCTTCCCCAGAGAGTAATCCTTTCCCAGAGGAGCTGAATACTCGCTCTCCATTACATGCATGTTGGGATAGTATTTTTGCAATAAATCCTCAAAGTATTCGTGGAGCATGGTTCCGTGCATTAATGTGGATATTCCTGTCCTGTCTGGCTTAATCTCTGGATTTCTCCTTGAGAAGATGAATTTTCTTTCGCATATCCCCGATATTTCTGTTGAGGTAATCATATCGTTGCGTAGTTTCTCGTATCTCTCTTTTTGTTTTTTCGTGTATTCTCTCTCCACTGCCTTCGCTATCATCTCTGCCAAGCTCATATTTCAACCTCCACCTCTCCTCCCCTCTGCATTTTTATCTGTGTTTTTCCATTCACGATTTCCTCGTAGCTCTTTCCTTCCAGAATTCCCTTGAGCTGTTCCCACTTCATACTTCTTGGAACAACCCCAGCTTCCTTCATAGCTCCCAAGCCATAACCGAAGTTGTAGAGCAACCTTATCGTCTTCGTCTTGTTCTCATCTTTTCTCGGAATTGCTATTATGTAATTCTTCTCGTCAAATTCTGCCTCTCCCTTTCCTGCCGTGAAGATAACCATCGGTGGTTTCACGGCCACCGTGTTTTCTTTTATTTTTCCCATCTTCTTGAGAGTTTTTACAAGGGCTACATGGTGGCACATACCCCTTCTCTTGAATTGCTCACAATCGCATTGCAAATTTTCTGGTGTGCCCTTTACAAAGTGTATCCCAGATTTACCCTGAACGGCCACATTTATGTGCCGCATGTTCTCTATCCCTTTCCTCAAGCTCTTTATCTCTCTAACAAGCTTGTTTCTCTTTCCCTCCATGTAGGTTTGGATGAAATCCTCGGTGGTAATGCCAACCTGAGCATTGGGATTGTCCCTTCTTCTAACTTCGGCAATGTAAGAATGGATGAAATCTCTCCATTCGGGAAGTTTTTCTTCGGGAACATTTACATCCAACCTCGCAGAGTAATGAGAACCATCCCCGTTAGGCACGATGAAGAAGTCCATCCTTACTCCTTTGGGAACGGGTAATTCTTCCTCCTCAACCCTCCTTTTCATCTCGGAGATTTTGTTTCTTATCTCTGCCTTCTCCTCATCCGTTGCTTCCTTGGGAATTAAAGGTTTGTCCTCCCTGTGAAAATCGTAATCTGAATACTCATACCTGTAAAACTTGTTCCACCTCATTTCTCACACCCAAGCCCAATCATAAGCATTCGCTATCAAGTTCCAATAATCCTCGTCCAGCTCCAAGTTCTTCTTCTCTATGACTTCTCTTATCCTCTTGTAGAATTCCTTGCCGAAGTTCTCCGTGTATTTAGGTAAGCGTATTGAAATTACATTCTTTCTCCAAATCTCGCTATCTCTTATTTTCATACTCGCAATCCTGCCGTCCCTGAACTCCACTACCAAGAATTTATTCCCGTCCTTGAGATAATTGCCCAAGGGTGTGGTTGCCAATCTATCGTAGAACCTTGAATAAATCTCCAAGGCAACTGCATCCTTTATCGTATTCTCACCTCCCTATTCTCTATCGTTTCCTCTATCAACTCCTCCAAAATCTCTATGAGTTCGTCTATCACTTCGTTGGCCTTGTCTATCTCCGCTATTATCCCGTCTAT
The DNA here is from genome assembly GCA_015523135.1 of Candidatus Aciduliprofundum sp. Classification (GTDB taxonomy): domain Archaea; phylum Thermoplasmatota; class Thermoplasmata; order Thermoplasmatales; family Aciduliprofundaceae; genus Aciduliprofundum. The sequence goes on along the minus strand of WAKY01000113.1, from coordinate 2,542 downwards.
GATGTCCAAGAACTCCTGCGAGAGTTCATCCTTTGCTTCGCTCCTCAGCTCCATAACCTTCTCCTTCAACCTCAACAAGCTCATTTCCTGCCCTCCCTGTTATCCTCCATTACCTCTATCTCCGTGATTATCTCTTCAAGTATGTCCAAAATCTTGTGGGTGTCCTCGCTGTTCGTCTTTCTACCAAGGTATATTATCTTCCTCTTTGCCCTTTCAAAGCTCATATCTCCACCTCCACTTCCTTGGCGTGCTGGACATTCATCCCATAGGCTTGCATCCCCGGTCCTCTGGGATTTTCCTTCTCGTTTGCCATTTCCTTCTTCGCTTCCTTCATCAGTTTGGCTTCGTATTCTATGCGTTGCCTATCCACTTCCGATATTGCGTGGTTTATTGCTGGAACTTTCTCCAAGAGTTTCCTAACCATTCTGTTCGTTTCTTGGAATAACTCTTTGCTCTTTTTCTCCAAATCTTCTTCTTTTTGTGCATTCAAGAAGGTGAGAACATACTCTCCCCTTTTCTGCAAAGCTTCCTTCGCTCCCATCCTTGTGAGAATGGATATAGCTGTGCTTTCCACAACTGCCTCCTCAAAATCCTTATCTGGTTTCATCATCCTTTCTTGGTGCCTTACTGCGTGTGCCAATTCGTGTATTAAAGTGCCAAGCATGTGGTTGTAGCTCTTTCCCCTCACGATTGTAATCTTTCCCTCTTTCATATCGTATTTGCCATGATAGGGTAGCTTCTCGGTGTTGCCTATGGTGTAAATCTCCTCTACGGGTATGGGAGAGGAGTCCCTTATCATCTCGTAGAATTTCTTGTATTCGTTTCCCGTTAGAGTTTTGAACCGCAAATCTGGTAGTTTTCTTCCGTAGGTATCGCTCTCAGCATAAACCTTCTCTGGCTTGAAATACATCCTCTCTCCTCTGGGAACCTTTATAGTCATGTAGCCCCTCTTTAAGTCATAATAGAGATTAGTCAATGCCTTTGGGTTATCCCCGTAATTCTCCTCTATTGCACCAGCTATGCCCATTGCACTTACCTTGCTTTTTTGCCATAGATTACCAACTTTCTCATCCAACGCCTTGATGAATTCCTGCGGGGTTTTGGTTTTGAGAGCCAAATCCCTTATGCCCCTCAATTCCTGTGGCAAGTCCTTTTTCTGATAATCGTAGTAAGTTTTGGGATTAGGCCTCCATATCCAGATTGGCTGTGCATCCTTGCTTATGTGCCTACCCAACTTCTCCCACTTATAGCGTGGTAAAACCAATTCTCCCGTCTCCGCCAATTCTGGCCTCTGTGTGAGTATTAGAAGAGTATTGTAGAGAGAGTAGTTGTAGCTGAGATTTCTCACTTTGAGCAGGTCCTGTACCCTCTTCGATTTCATCAGCTCTTTTAGCCCCTCCTTGAACTTGGTGTTGAGGAACTTATTCACATCCTCGTAGTATCGTCTAACCTCCTCCTTCGTGTATCTCATCTTCTTCATTTCCCATCCCTTCTGGCATTTCCGATGTTCCTGCTGTTTTTAGGAACCCCTATATAAAATTGTCGATGAGCTTGAATGCAGGATTTTTCCTGTGTAGAACACATTCTCCGTGCAATTTCAAATTTTGAACCTCCCCTAACCCAGAATTAATGATTTCGTTTTTCAACAAAACGATGACATTCTAAATGAAATACCATCTCTTCCCCTTATTATTTTATCTTTGGAGTTAATTAATTAATCAATCAATTAATGAATTGTAAGTTGAAGTGGTATAATACATACTCTCCTTGCAATTCTGAAAGAGGGGCTTTATATACTATTGACAACTTATGTTGCCACCAAAAACACATCTATGGAAGAGTATACGGCACAAATTTGAACCACAATTCTGCTTCATAAAATAAAAAGAGTAAAAAATTAAGAGACAGAAACCTGCATAGAGAAACTCTCTGCATTTCCATTATTACGCAGTACCCACAGCGTTATTGTGTGCGTTCCCTGTGTAAAGCTCACCACCGGCTTCTCTCCGAACACATACATTCCATCCACATACCAGATTATCTGCTTTATTCCGCTGTAATTGTGGAGCAATGGCAACAATACATAGTTCTCTCCTGCAGAGAGATTGTTTTGCAACTTTGCCTCCGCTATATTTACCACATTTTCCCTCACGATTCCTATGCCCTTGCCTACCATATCATGGTTGAAGTAGAATCCGTATATTGCCGCAAGGTACAATCCATTTCCATCTCCCTCAAAGCTCATCCTCACAAAATCTCCAGGGTTCAAAGTAAGATAATTGCCATCCACATAGCTTAAATTGCTGTATCCATAACTTGCATATTCAAGTTTCACTCTCTCAAGGGTTGCCAACCTGTAATCATGCGCCACTCCTATGAAATCTATGCCGTTGCGGTCTCTCATCTCAAATCTCAATTCTACCCTGTTTCCAAACAACATGTGCAAAGAATCCAGATTTATCACATTTGTGTGCAGATTATGCCTGACTTTTATCTCTCCTAATTTTACCCATTCGTTGCTCACATTCGCATATACCCAAAC
>WAKY01000112.1 GCA_015523135.1 Candidatus Aciduliprofundum sp. | reverse complement strand
CCATTCACATAGGCAGGTGTATATATAACAGCAACAGCAGCCATACTCCAATTTCCGCTAACATTCACAGTTAGTTCTCCAGTGCCTGTCACATTATAAGATGCGTATAACTCATCCTCGAAATGAAAGGGGAGTGGATGCACAGGACTATTATTACTGATACTATGATTATTACTTACAAAACTTATAAACACTACAACCATAAGCACTGCTACGATAGCCACCATCAATAGATATATGGCTCTCTTCATTTTCTCACCTCTAAAACCTTCATACTTTAGTAAAACATGTATATATTTCACAGTTTAAATAGTTTAATTTGCATCTCAAAACAATACCATAAAAAATTTTTGAGCTATGTGAAGTACATTAGGGATGGCTCTTCTTCCTTTTCACCCATTATAGATGTCCTTAGAGATTTGAGAGATGAGTTAAACGCCTTGAATATTCTTCTTCCCCTGTCCGCTTCCAGCTCCATCTTCTTCATTATCTTCTCAGCAGAGCTCAATTGCCTCAAATTCATACTATGATTAAATGAGTTCATTAATGAGAAGAAATTTCCAAGCCAGATTTGAACCTTAGTGTAATTGTGAATTACATCCTCTATGATCTTGTAATTTTTGTTCGATGGAGGAGTAGATGAATACATATCAGTTATCCACTGCATTGCCTTTGTATCCATATCATAGCCCTTCAAGTATGTAGTATAGCCCTCAATTCTCTTGCTCACAGAGGAAAATCTTTTAAAAAGATCCAATACTCTTTTATTAGGTTTCTTCTTTCCAAGCTCAAGTTCTAAAAGTGCCTTTTGGTCATCGCTTAAATACGCAATATCAATAACCGTAAATCCATACTTGGCGAGAGTTTTTTCATCCATATGAATAAAGGTTCATAATGAAATATAAACATTCGCATGAAATTTTCTTCAAAAAGTATATAAACCTCGGGCTCTATATTTTCATGGCGAGGGCTATGAAGAGCATCACCGTTGAAGAAGTAATGTCTAGAAATCCACGCATAGTATCTGGGGAGCTAACAGTAGAAGAGGGGGCTAAAATCTTAAAGGATTCAAGTATAAGTACACTCATCATTGAGGAGGATGGCAAGCCCGTTGGTATCGTCACCGACAGGGATTTCATTACAAAAGTTATTGCGGAGGGTTTACCTCTAACTACAAAATTGAGGGATATTATGAGCACTCCAATAATTATGATCCCACATAACGAAAATTTAGAGGATGCTGCAAAGATAATGACTAAAAGAAGAATAAGAAAATTACCTGTAATTAAGGATGATCAAATTGTAGGCATACTTTCCGAGAACGATATTGCAAGAATCTCCCCGGACCTCATAGCCCTCGCCCAAGAGTATGCAAATATTCACCAAGAGAATTCTGAGAAAGAAAAAATGAAAGAGTACATAGCAGGAAAATGCGAAGTATGTGGCCAGTTCTCTCTACGCCTAACCCTATACAACGGCATGCTCGTTTGTCCAGAATGCCTCGATTCTATGAGGTGATTTTATGGATAGGATCTATGTTACGAAAGAGGAGATTTTGAAAATTGAAGAGATGTACAGAGATATTATGTCCTATGCTTCCATAGGCCTCCTGCTTAGAACTGGAGAGGTAATTGGGGAGGTTATAACAGAGAGATTGCCAAGAGAGGATTACTTTGATTCTCTCAAGGATATTCTGAAAGCTAGAGGCTGGGTTGATGAAATTGAGTTTGAGAAAGATAGGGTCATTGTAAAGGGCTCTGTGGAAGTGCATGATTCAAAGTTTCCAACTTGCCACATTTTACGGGGAATAATAAGAAAAATCTATGAGAATTATTACAAAACGATTGTAAATGTGGAAGAAGAGAAGTGTGAGAGCATGGGAGATAAAAACTGCGTTTTCAAAATAAGCATGGTGGGGTGAAAGCATGAAAGGATACGCAATAATTGGTAAAGATGGAAAATTCATAGAGGGAAAATTACCCGAGAATGTGGATAAAGACAAATTCTGCATAATGTGTGCAGCTGCCTTTGGCTCAGGTTACACAGCTCAAAGAGAATTCGGAGATACAACATTCAAAGTGGTTGTAGAGGGAGAGAAAAATAACATAATAATAAGGGAGGTTGACCAGAAAAAATTAGTAGTAATAATTGGCAACGAGGATGATTTGGACAAATTTATTAAAGGTGCTGGCTTATGAAGAATGTAATAGTTACGGGAGCTTCAAGAGGCATAGGAAGAGCAATAGCCATTGAACTCACCCAAAGAGGATATAGAGTAGCAATAAATTACAATAAATCAGAAAAAGAGGCCAAAGAGCTTGCAAATTTTATAAATGAGGAATATGGTGAGGCATACCCATATAGAGCAGATGTTAGTTCTTATCAAGAAATTAAATATATGGTAGATTCCTTTTACAAGGATTTTGGAGAGATATACGGGTTAGTAGCAAATGCAGGAATTTATATAAGAAAGAAAATTAGAGAAATGAGTATAGAGGACTGGAAAAGAACAATAGATGTAAATTTAAACGGAGCATTTTATCTTGTAAAGGCGTCATTGCCTTATATATCCCATGGCTCAATAGTTTTCATTGCATCTCAGCTTGCCTTCAAAGGGTCTGAAAGTAGCGTAGCTTATGGGGCATCCAAAGCAGGAATTTTAGGATTGATGCGTTCTCTCGCTCTTCAACTAGCCCCGGATATCAGGGTAAATGCGGTTGCTCCTGGCACAATTGATACGGATATGATATCCACATACACCCCTAAGCAAAGGATGGAGAGAGAAGAAAAGATACCATTAAAGAGAATTGGCAAGCCAGAGGAGGTAGCAAAGGTCGTTGCATTCCTTCTAAGCGAAGATTCATCCTATATAACTGGTGCTACAATTGATGTAAATGGGGGCCTATACATCAGATGAAAGATTTTAATTATTAAATGGACATAAACCTTGGATGCTAGTGATATTTGACTTAGATGGCACATTGATCGATACAAAGCAAGAGATTTTAGAGGTTTTCTCTCAAGCCTTTGAAAATTTAGGAAGAAAATTAGATTACTCAAAGATGGAGAAGAACATAGGACTACCATTGGAAGAACTCTTAGAGGCTTTGCTGGGCAAATATGATAAAAGATTTGAAGAGGAAATAAAAAGAATTTATTACTCTCCTAGAGAGAGAAAGATAAGAATATTTCCGGGTTTGGAAGATATTATAAAGGAAAATAATTTTAAAAAGGCTATACTAACGTCAAAGAGAAAAAGAACTGCTCTTACTGATTTAAAATACCTTGGGATTGATAATTATTTCCCCATAATCGTTGGAGCTGATGATGTGGAGAGAAGAAAACCGTGTAAGGAGGGAATTGAGAGGATAATAGATCTTGCCAATTGCAAAAATAGGCAGGATGTTTTTATGGTAGGAGACACGGAGATGGATATTTTAGCTGCAAAGAATGCAGGAGTAAAAAGCATAGCAGTGACTTGGGGGTTCAGAGATGAGAAGTTCTTAAAAAAATACAAGCCAGACTATATAGCCCACAATTCTCAAGAGCTTAAAGAGATATTGGGACTCTAAGCCCATCTATGCCCATATTTACCCACCATAGGCACGAATGCCACATCACCCCAAACTTTCTTTTTCAAGCCATTTTTCTCTTTCTTAATTACATACAACTCTTGGAAAAATGTGCCCCCAACAGGTATTACCATTATACCTCCAATTTTCAATTGTTCTATCAAAGGGGAGGGAATATCGGGAGCTCCACAAGTCACAATTATCCTATCGTAAGGTGCCTCCGCTTCATATCCAGCAGAGCCATCCCCGAGCAAGATTCGTATCTTAGACTTGCAAGGGCATCTCTCCATATTCTTTTTTGCCATATCCCTCAGTGCAGGTATTCTTTCAATAGTGTAAACTTGAGCACCAGCACACGCCATGAGGCAGGCATTATAACCAGAGCCCGTGCCTATTTCTAGAACCTTGGCTCCATCAAACAATTCTAATAGTTCAAGCATTATTGCAACCATGCTTGGTGCACTTATTGTTTGAGCATGCCCTATTGGCAAAGGGTCATCAAAATACGCTTTATCCTTATACCCTTCAGGCACAAAATCAGCCCTGTCTACTTTCAAGAAAGCTTTATTTATTCTCTCACTTTTTATGTACCCGTACATTGCCAATGTCTCAACCATATGCTCGTTATTCACAAACAAATATCTCAATGCTCTTTAAAAACTTTATTTTAAGAGAAATGATTTTATATTCGTAATATTTATACTTAAAAAGGGGTTTG
>WAKY01000111.1 GCA_015523135.1 Candidatus Aciduliprofundum sp. | reverse complement strand
TGTGTATAAGAGACAGGATTTTTCCCATGGGGTATTTATGAAATTAAATAATGTTGAAAAGAGTATCCTGTGCGCCATGTGCAAAAACCCGCATATGTCAGCCAAGGAGCTTGCAGAATTTTTAGATTTGAATTATTGGACAGTGTATAAAAGTATAAATAATATGAAGAAAAAAGGTATATTTAAGGAAGTTGTAATTCCAAATTTTAAATCTCTAGGATTTGAACTCCTTGTAGTAGGGTATGGTAGTTTGACAAAGAAAAAAATGGATGTGTTACAAAAGGTTAAAACTTTAAAGACAGAGCTACCTTTTTCTTCCGGCATATTTTATTCATTTGCAGAATCTTATAGAGGATTTGTATTTGCCATATCTAAGAACTTCACGGAAGTGGCAAAAGGATTAATATATGCAGAAAGATTAATTCACGTTAGAGAATTTTTAAAGGGCGAGAATACAGAGATGATAATACTTCCCCTTGAGATTACAGAAATCCCTTTATTCTTCGACTACTCAAATCTAATATGCAAGGAATTTAATTTAAATATTGAAAAGATAAAGGAGAAAAAAGAGAAAATAAAAAAACTCACCAAGAAGGATGTACAAGTTTTGCTGGAAATTGTAAAAAATCCGGAGACAAAAATTTCTCATATTGCTAAAATTTTAAATATGGCTCCTCAAAGCGTATCAAAGATTAAAGAAAAATTGTTCGCACAGAGCTACATATCTAAAAAGATAATCCCTAACCTTCCTATTCTTGGCTACGATGTTTTGGTATTCGCACATTGGAACTCAAATCCCGAGGTAATGGAAAAAATGCAAAATATAAAATTTGAAGATTTAGGATATGACATGTCAAATGTTGTGTTTGCTGCTTATAATTCCTTAGAAGGAGTTGCCTTAGCTCCTTTTAAATCTCTTAAAGAAAGTAGGGATATTGTATCCTTCTTTGAAAATTTTGGGGAAGCTACTGGTGTACTTACTAAAGAGCCAAATATTTTATTTCTCTCCCTCCAAGAGGGAATTGCCATGCGTGACCACGAGTACTATCCTATTCTATCTTCAATTCTTAAGTAATTCAAAGGCCATATTCACCTCAAATGCCACTCCATAAATCAGCGCATCTTCATCTATATTGAACCTCGGATTGTGATGTGGATAGATTATTCCCCTCTCTTCATTTCTAGCACCTAAGAATGCAAACAAGCCGGGTATGAGACGAGCATACTCTGAGAAATCCTCACCACCCATATCTGGCTCTTGCTCTACAACATTCATTATCCTTGCCGCCACTCTTCTTCCAATTCTTGCCAAATTCTCATCATTAACGGTGGCATAATTTAGATACTCATACTCAATTTTTGCCTCTACCCCAAAAGCCCTAGATTCATTCTCAACCAATTCTCTTATTCTTTCTTCAATCAAATTATGGATATCCTCATCAAATGTACGCACAGTACCCTCAAACTCCACTTTCTCTGAAATTATGTTGAAAGCTGTGCCACCATTTATTCTCCCTACCGTAATAACTGCACTCTTCCTTGGGTTCACATTTCTGCTCACTATGCTTTGCAAGGAGGATATAATGTACGAGCTTGCTACAATTGGATCTACAGTCTCGTGAGGAGATGCTCCATGACCTCCCTTACCATTAATGGCAATGCGAAATAAATCAACATTTGCAAGCACAGGGCCAGGAGAGATTGCTATATTACCAGTGGGTAAATGCGCCCAAACATGCAATCCGAAAATTGAATCTACTCCATCTATTGCTCCTTCTTCTACCATCCTCTTTGCTCCATTCAAACCCTCCTCTGCTGGCTGGAAGATAAAGCGCACATTTCCTTCAAATTTCATCTGGCTTAAAATTTTAGCGGTAACTAAGAGCATGGCTGTGTGGGCATCATGACCGCAGGCATGCATCTTTCCGGGTATCTTGGATTTATAAGGCACATCATTTTCCTCGTTTATTGGCAGAGCATCCATATCTGCGCGTATTGCAATTCTCTTGTCTCCCCCATTATTTATCTCTCCAACTACACCTGTTTTTGCCATAATCCTTGTTTCTATACCTAAATCATTAAGATAATCCCTAACAATTCCAGAAGTTCTCTCTTCTTCAAATCCAAGCTCAGGGTGCATGTGAAAATCTCTTCTAAGCTTTATAACTTCATCTTTATATTTTTCAAATTCTTCAAGCTTCATAATTTGATATTGCTTCCCTACTATAAATTATTTCCTTGTGCAAAAAAGATTTATACAAGTTAAAGCATTGTGAAATGTGGGATTGCTCAACGAGCTTGAAGAGATTAAACGGAAGGAGAAGGAGAAGAAAAAAGAACTACAAAAATTGAAAAAGGATTTTTACGAGGATGTTACAAAAAAGATTGATTCTTTAAGGGTAGAGGCTAGAATATATGTAGAGAAGATGGATATAGAGAAAGCAGGCAAGATTATGGATGAAATAAAGAAGATTGAAAAATCATTGGACGAGATAATAGCCCTCCGTGTTAGGAAAATTCTTCTCTTCACAATTTGGAAGGATGAGAGAGATGTGAAAAATTTAACGAAGGAGGAGGAGTTGCTTTATAGGGAAGTAAAAGATGCAATTGAGCGCCACAAAAATATGATATACGGAAGAGAAGAAATTCAACAAGTTGAGAGTAAGATTGAAGAAGAAGTTGAGGAGAAAAAAGAGGAAAAAGTGGAAGAATATGTTTTAGTAAGGGTTAAAGTTCCAAGTTTGAAAATTGCACTACCCAATAGGGATTTAATACTCAGAAAAGAAGATGTTTTGCATATGCCTAAAAGAATCTACGAAATTCTTTTAAAGAGCGATTATGTTGAGGAGATAAAGCTCTGAGAACGAAATACTCTTATATAGGTAATGTATAGGGCGGTTTGGCGATTGATATGGTCACTGTGTATGATGTTCCACCAGAGAAGCTAATTGCGAGCGTGGCTGAAAAGTTGAAGAAGGAAAAAATTGAGCCCCCAGAGTGGAGTAGATGGGTTACCACAGGAGTGCACAAGGAGAAGGGACCCGAGCAGGAGGATTGGTGGTATACACGCCTAGCCTCTGTTCTTCGCAAGATATACATAATGGGACCAATAGGCACTTCAAGGTTAGCGACAGAATACGGAGGCAAGGAAGATAGAGGCTCAAAGAGATATAAAGCCAGAAAAGGAAGCCGTGCAATAGTGCGCAAAACACTTCAGCAATTAGAATCTTTAGGCTATGTTATGAAAGATAAAAATGGAAGAGTAGTAACCCCCAAAGGCAGGTCATTTATGGATAATATTGCTCACGAGATATTGAAAGAATTAGTTAAGGAAAATCCTGAATTAGAGAAATATATGAAGTGAGGAGGTATGGACGATAAAGAGCTAGAGGAAATAAAGCGGAGAAAGATGCTGGAATTGATGCAGCAGCAGGCTCTAGCTCAAGAGGATAATGAGGAGCAGAAGAGGTTAGAGGAGGAAGCTGCGAGACAGGCCATATTAAGGCAGATATTAGAGCCAGAGGCCAGAGAGCGCCTTGCAAGATTAAAGCTCGTTAGGCCTGAATTGGCAAGTGCCGTAGAAAATCAGCTCATACTCCTAGCTCAAAGTGGAAGAATTGGAAGAATGATAACAGATGAGGAGTTAAAAAGTATATTAAGCAGATTGACATCTCAAAGAAGGGAGATAAGGATAGAGAGGAGATGAAAATGGCAAGAAATAAGCATGTTGCAAGAAAAATGCGATTGATAAGAAAGATGAACTCGAATAGGAGAGTTCCCGCTTGGGTTATGATGCGCACCGATAGAAAATTCACCCAACATCCGCATAGGAGGAATTGGCGCCGCAATAAGTTGAAAGTTTAAAGGTGATGTAAATGGCAGAGAAGGAAATGATATTTAATGTTCCGTTGAGAAGAGCAAGAATGGTTCCTCGTACTAGGAGGGCAAATTACGCAATAAAGCTTCTCAGATTGTACATATCAAGACACATGAAGGTACCTGTGGAAAATGTATGGATTGACAATCAGGTGAATAACGCGATATGGAAGAGGGGCATACAAAAGCCTCCAACCAAAATAACGGTGAAGGCAATAAAGTTTGAAGAAGAGGATACTGTGGAAGTACTGATGCCTGAATGATCAAGAAAACATCCATAAACGGCAGTCCATTCGTAGGAGTTTACGCTTCTTGCAACAACAATTTTGCAGTTCTCCCTAATATTGAGGTAAACGAAGATATTTTCAAAAAAACTCTCAACGTAGAGACATTTAAAACTACCCTTGGAGGTTCTCCCCTAATTGGAAGCTTAATGGTTATGAACTCAAATGGAGCTGTAGTAACAAATTTTGCATCTGATGAGGATGTGAGCTTTCTCTTTGATAAGATAAATGTGTTTTTTGTGGAGGATAAAATAAATGCCATAGGAAATGATATTTTGGCGAATGATAAAGCTGCCTTGGTGCATGTGGACTTTGACAAAGAAACGATAAAATACATTGAGGATGCACTGGATGTAGAGGTTGTAAAAGGAGAGATAGGAGGTATAAAAACCGTTGGCTCAGCGGCTGTAGTCACAAACAAGGGGATGCTCGTACATCCAAATGTGAAAGAGGAAGAAATAGAATTTTTGAAAAATTTGTTTGGCGTACCTGTGTATATCTCCACGGCAAACTATGGAAGTTTGTATGTTGGTGCTAGCATAGTTGCAAATGATTACGGAGCAGTAGTGGGAGATAAGACAAGCAATGTAGAAGTTGATAGAATAGAAAATGCCTTGGATATTATCGGATAAATACCCAGACTTGCGTTTCCTTAGGTAAATCCTCCTTCGTGAAATTTATTGAATTTCCAACATATTCAACTTTATCCGCTGGAAAATAAGATATAAATGGATCTACGGGTTGGATGCCGAGAGTCATACCCGAAACTTTGTAGTGCATGGGAATAACCACCTTGGGTTTTAAGAGTTTGACATTCTCATACGCTTTTTTAGCATCTATCGTATAAACTCCACCAACAGGAGTGAATAAAATATCTATCTTCCCGATTTCATTCAAATGGTTAGAAGTGAGAACATGGCCAAGGTCTCCCACATGCAATAATTTTATCCCTTCATTTTCAATTTTGTACATAGTAATTTGACCTCTTTTCCTTCCTTGCTCCTCATCATGATAAGCAAGTATACCTTTGATGTATACATCTCCTATTTTGTACTCACCTGGAGAATCTATAACTTTAAAATCTCCCCTTACAATCCTTACTGCATCGTGATCAAAATGATGATGGGTGACTAGAACTATATCAGCTCGTACATCAGGGGGTTTTATACCTAGAGACCTACCATCATGCGGATCAATAACAATTTTTGTGCCTTCTCCTATCTCAAAGCACGAGTGCCCATGCCATTTTATCTCCATTCATACCACCCCTTTATCGAAATTATAATGTATTATGCAAATATAAACATTTTCAGTGAGTGTATATCCTGTATCCGAAGACACTTTGCTCATGCTAAATCATATAAAATGCGGGAAAAGAGTGTTAGAGATGGGTACAGGCAATGGGGCCATTGCAATTGAATGTGCAAAATTAGGCAGCTCTGTTCTAGCGGTGGATATAGACAAAGATGCAGTTGAGAGATTAAAAGAAGAGGCAAAGAATAAGAATTTAAAAATTGAAACTAGGGTTTCAGATCTATTTGAGAATATTGATGGAAAATATGACACCATCATATTCAATCCCCCATATCTGCCAGGAGATGCTAAAGATTTGAAAGATTTGCAGTGGGCTGGTGGAGGAAAATATGGAGATGAGATAATTTTAAAATTCCTGAAAGATGCTTGGAAATATCTTAAAAAGGAAGGAGAAATATACATAATCTTATCTTCTTTCAATAGATTAAATAAAATATTCAAAATGCCCTACAGGTTTGAAAAAATCGCACAGATGAAACTCTCTTTCCATGAGATTTATCTTTACAGGGCAAAAAAGATTAAAGAATGATATAATTCCCACATATGGAAATCAAAGAAGCACAAAAAATAATAGAAGATGCTTATGGAGAGAAAGATAGGAAAAGAGGTATATATGCAGACCTTGTATGGCTTGGCGAGGAAGTGGGTGAGCTTTTCAAGGCAGTGCGGGAGAATGAAGGCATAGAGGAGGAAGTTGCAGATGTATTTGCTTGGCTTCTATCAGTGGCCAATGTTCTAGGCATAGATGTTGAAGAAGCTTTTAGAATTAAATACCTCACATCTCAAGGTCCTCCCTAGTTAAATTCCTTAAGTCAACAATATCATCCACAAAAGTCGTAGCTTGGCTAAATTCCACATCCTCAAGCTCTTTATCAAGCATAAATATTATTCCAACAAGCCCGTAGAGTCGAATTTCATTGGTTATCATTCTTAGAAATCTTATGAATGATTGATAAGTGTTGTATGCTAAAAAAGTACTAATAGATTCGATATACACAAAATTTCTCTCCCCTTCTAAAACTTTTAATCCATGCTTTATCGCGCCCTCAAGGAGTATGGCAGATGGCTCATTAAGATAAATTACATTATCCTTTTCTTCAGGAGTTTTTATCGATGCTGTAATGCAATCCACAAAGAACAATTTTGATGGGTCTGCACCCATTTTCTTTATTTTCTTTTCCACAGTGCTATGGGGTATGTTTAAGGCTACATAGAGCCCTTGAGTGTCTTCATCTTTTAAAAGATGGGCTACTATAGTGTATCCTAGCAATGTTCTAAGCTCTGCCTTTGTGAGCACCATCACTATTTTAGACTCGTCTACCATCTCATCAATTATTTCACTCAACTTGACGCTCATAGTATTATTCCCTCTTCCCTAATGTGGAAGGGCATCCAGTATGTTGGATGATTAAAACCGTACCTCTTTACAATTTTCAATGCCCTCATATGCATATTCTGATGTTCCATGAAATCCATTAGTATCGTTGCTTCACTGAAATTTCTCATTTCACCCATCTTTTTTCCATCCTCATCCATCTCTTCAATTAATAAAGTGGAGATCTTGTTATCATGGAAGAACCTTATCCAAGTAGCTCCAAGATATCTGAACATTGATACATCTCCAACTATCTTTTCAATGGTAGTTAAGCTATCTAAAACCAGTCTATCAATAGGCTTTTTTAAATTTAACTGTTCATCAAAGAAATCTGGCATAATGTTGTGGAATATCTTCAAAATCTTCTCCTTTGTGAATGGTATCAAATCCTTAGGGCTTATGTACATATCGTACCAATGTATCTTATCAACAACATCCTTTAGCAATTTCATATCTCCATAGTATGCCACCGTAGCCTCAGAAGGTAAGGTGGTAGAAATATAAACGCATGTCTCACCATTCCTAACTCCTTCTGCCAACCATTGTACTGAAAGTATTGTCTTTCCTATTCCTGATGGACCAACTACCAGCGAGATTCCGTTTCTGGGAAAACCACCGCCAAGCGCTTCATCCAATTTCTTTATGCCAGTAGGCGCTACAGAAACTGTCATAGTTAGGCATTCTTGAATTGTGAATTTAAATTTTTTCATCTGATTATCATCATTGAAAACAAAAATTTTTAGAGATATAAGATATGCATTAGAAGATGATTGTAGTAAATAAGTACCTTGGAGAACTTGAAAATTATTGTATGAAAGAGCCAACTATCCATCCATTCACCCTATGGGATTTGAGAAAAGAGAGAGAAGATACGGATTTCTATGTGGATTGGGATAATGGAATAAGGGGCTATATGCTTATTTACCGTGGAGCTTCAATACCCAGTGTTATACTCCATGGATCAAAGAGCTCAATGGTAAATTTGCTACAATATTTTGATGATGAGAAGGCAGTAATTCATCTCCCTTGGGATAGCAGAGACGTATGGAAGGGAAAGGACAAAATTTACAAGATTTATGTTATGACCTCAACCCCAAAATTTTATTCCCTAGATAATGAGGTTAAGGAGGTAAAAAATGCTGAAATTCTATCCCACTTATTTCAAAATCCTGAGTACTTGGTAAAGAAGGCAAAAACATACGCAATAATAAAGGATGGTTTTGCAATAAGCTCGGCTTCTGCCTTAGTATACCTTCCAGAAGTTTGGGTACTAGGAGCGGTTATAACAAAAAAAGAGTATCGCAATATGGGCTTAGCTAGCAGAGTTATCGAGCACTTTTTGAGCATAGCATACGAGAACACAAGAAATGTAGCCCTATGGGTGAGAGATGATAATCATATCGCTGTTCATCTCTACGAAAAATATGGGTTTGGGGTAAAAAGAGAAGATGCATGGATAAATGTTGGTGTAGATATCCTTCCCTAATGTATGCTTTTTGTCATATTTACTTATTTTTCTATTTATTCAATTAAACAGTAATTTTTCACGAAAATTTTAAATAGTTGTTAGTCATATAATTGTCTGACAAAAATATGACTGGAGGGTTAAAGATGAAGAATGAATTTCCAAAAATGCCGAAAAATGTGGAGAAATGGTTAAAAGAGCATACAGTAGAAGATCTTGAGGCAGCCCTTTGGGATCTTAAGGGTAAGAAGGCGGAAGCTCTTGCAGAAATACTAAGCATGCTTTATGAAATGAATGATGATCTTCTTGGTACCGAGATACCTGAAATAAAAGCTCTGGCGTAATTTTTCCTTCCTTTTTATTTAGAAATATTTTTGTAGTGGAATTTCATAAGGGCATTGTAATAAGCCACCGTAGCTCAGCCGGTGGAGCGCCACCTTGGTAAGGTGGAGGTCCCGGGTTCGATTCCCGGCGGTGGCTCTGATGTTCAAATCAAAGAAGGAGAAGGAGGCAATTGAAAATTACGAAAAGCATTCAAATATAGCCCTTGAGTGTATGGACCTTTTTATTCAGCAGGTAGAAGCGCTTCTTAACTCAGATTGGGAAAAGATAGAAAAGATAGAAGGAATAATCTATGAGAAGGAGAAGGAAGGAGATACTCTAAGAAGAAAAAATGAGTATCTATTTTCAGAGGGGCTTTTATTCCCAGCAGATAGGGCTATATTTATAAATCTCTCTGAGCAAATAGATAAGGTCATAGATAAAATTCAACAAGTCAGCAGAATAGTCTCCCTTAGGAAACCCTCAAAGGAGGCCATTGAATTTCTTAAAGAAAGCAAAATAATGGAGTATTTGCAAATAACTAAGAAAAGCGTAGAAGTTTTATATGAATCTGCTATGGAATTACTAAATGGTAATGTCCATAAAGCAGTAGAAAAAGCTCACGAAGTTGAAAAATATGAAAGCAGTGCAGATGATATGAAATTAGAAATTCTTAGAAAATTATACACTCAAGAAAGAGAAATCAATGATGTGCTCTCCATACTTCAAATAGAGAAGATTATTCTTTGGATAGATGCTATAAGCGATAAAGCAGAAGATGCTTCAGATGTGATAATCCTTATAAGCGCAAAAATATCACTATGATGTAAGTTATAACAAAAGCGAATATAGGGGCAATAAACCACGAGGCCGCCAGATTTTTTACAGTTTTTTTATTTAACTCTTGATATCCCTTTATGAGCCCCGTCCCTATCACTCCCCCTATCACAGCTTGAGTTATAGACACCGGAAAGTGAATTTGTGTGAATAATTCTACAACTAGGGCTCCAGCAAGCTGGGCAGAAAATGCTCTTGGGGGATCAAGCATTGTTATTTTCTTCCCCACAGTTATCACTGTTTTCCTGCCGTAAATTATAGTTCCAATCATAGCCGATATTCCCGCTATGGCTATGGATAAATAAGAGAGGTCAAGTGAAGCTACAAGGCCTATTGTGTTAGCTCCCAAAGTGTATGCTATAAAGGCACTACCTATGAAAAGCGAAATAGTGTAAAATTTACTCAAAGAGAACATATTAAATTTCTTGGCAACATATGTTATTATTTTATAGATCAAATATGCCATTCCTATTGCTGCAAATAGAGTTATTCCCCAGGAAGAAACAACCAAAAGGGCAAACTCTATATTTATTATCCAAGCAAAGGCAGCGGCCACACCTATTATTGAGCCAACCAGAACTTGAGAAGCGGAGAGAGGCATAGATAGATGAGTAAATAAAAAGAGAAGTATTGCTGTGGAAAGAAGAACGATTAAAGACATTTCAAGAGTCAAAGGATTTGAAACTAATCCTCCTCCAATTGCTCCGGCCATCTTCCAACCCTCTAAAAAAGTTCCAATCATAACAAACACACCAGAAAAAATAGCAGCCTTGTAATATGATGTGACTCTAGAACCATAGAGAGTACCTACACTATCCGCTGAGTTATTGGCTGCGATTATGAAACTTACGATTGCGGCCAAAAAAAGGTATGCAAGCTCTAGCATTCCCGAAAGGAAAGAAATTTTAATATTTCAATTTTATGAATTTTTCACGAAGAACATAATATACTCATGCTTGAATATGTAGTACCCATCCTTTAAAGCCCGGTAGCGCCACAGTGCGTACTGTCCCCTCTTTCCCCTGTTCTCTTCTATATTTTTTACAACTATACTCTTAAGCTTGAATCCATTATTCATTACCGAATTCATACAGTAAAATCCCAAAGGTATCCACTCGCCCTTGTTGTACTTATCTCCAATAACAAGCACGAGATATCTTCCTTTATCAAGATGCTGAGAAGCTAAAGAGACAACCCTCCCAAATTTTTCTAAAAAATCATCAAGGGTTTTAGAATTGGATAAATCATCCTTATTTTTAGAGAATTTGATTATGTCCCAATAAGGAGGATGCATTATTACCATCTGAAAATTTTGGAGATTCTCATACACTTCTTCCCTTGTGGAATCCCCCACAATTATTTCTGTATGCACATTATATGGATTCTCTTCCAAATCAACAAGCTCTCTAGCCCTTTTTGCAATATTCTCATCAATCTCAATTCCAACAGCATTTCTCCCAAGACGCTTTGCCTCAATTAATGTTGTTCCTAGGCCTGCAAAGGTATCCAGAACCCATTCTCCACGCCTTGTGAATCTTAGCATGGCCTGACGGGGAATTTGAGGGATAAAATTGCCATGATATTCTGGAGTATGCATTCCTGTGTTGTCCCTTGATGGGAAGAGCCAGAGAGAATCTGTTATAATTTCCTCGTAATTTTTCCAATTCTTTAAATCCAAATCGTTAATTTTCACAAATGCAGAATAT
>WAKY01000110.1 GCA_015523135.1 Candidatus Aciduliprofundum sp. | reverse complement strand
TCACATGCGGCAGTTTCTCTTTTAAATTCTCATTTATATCTGCATATCCATCTATTCCTCCACGCACCTCGCTTATCACATATTCAAATTCCACTTGATATTCTTTGGAATTGGAATTGAAGTATATGGTTCTTTGCAATGCTGAATTATCTGCAATTTCGTATTTCTCCGGGTATGCCTTTAAAATCCTTACTTTCTCAATTTGAAAATTCTCCTTTGGTATTGGAAGCCATACCCTATATGTGCCTCTTCTTTTTATCCTTAATTTTATTCCCGCCGCAACTCTATACTTTCTTATCTCTCCGTCATTTATCCTCTTAATTGCATCCTTTATTAGTTTTTGTGAATAATCTCCTAATTCATCCTTCTTCTTTCTTCTTTTCTTTATGGATGGCTCCAAGAAAAATAGATTCTCCACAAATCTGCTGTAGAATTTCTCTTGCCCATCTATTATCATTCTTTCAACTAGTCCTGATGAAACCCATTTATCAAATTCCTTATTTTCAAAATTCTCTATGCTCTCTTTAGCAATTTCCACAGCTTTTTCTTTATTCCATGGAAAATCCTTTCTTATCCTTTTTAAACGCTCTATTTCGTACTCTATTCTCATTTTGAACTCCGAAGGCAATTCTCTTTTGCTTAGCTTTCTCATAATTTTAATCGCACCTTGGAAATTGTCCAATCTTATTTCTCTTTCAACATCCTCTGGAAGAGGTATGGTAAGAAAAGAGATATCGTTCATAGGTGTACATATTGTGCAGAAATTTAAGTTTTTCACTAAAAATATTATAAGAGTTGCCCATGCCCCCTTATGCGCCCACAACCCGAATGCTTGGCCTGCATATTTCGCCGAGCTGTTTTTGAAGCGAATTTGGTCAATCCAGATAAGGCCATGGATGTAGTGAAAGCCTTGCTCTCTCTTCTCTGCGATGAATTTGACGAAAACAAATTGTCCATAAAGGTCTGGACCAAGGTACATGCCAAGGTGAATGAGATTCTTGGTACAGATGACCCATACAAAGAGTTGAAGAGGAGGAGCAACGATATAGCTATGAAAATGTTTCCCAAGGCTCTTGAGTATTATGAAAGAAGTGCGGATAAGCTCAGGGCTGCAGAGCTCCTTGCAATAATAGGCAATGTGCTTGATTTTGGAGTTGGTGTAAATTCTCCCGAAGAGTTTGAAAAAGTTTTTACTTCTCTCATAAATGAGGGAATAGGATATGACGATACCGAGAAATTAAAGAAATATCTGAAAGAACACATAGTTTACATAACCGATAATTGTGGCGAGATAGTTTTTGACAAAATTTTGGTAAGGGAATTGAAGAAGTATGCAGAGAAAATAACTCTCTTGGTAAGGGGAAAGCCAATCCTATCCGATGCCACCCGCGAGGATGTTGCCTATGTTGGCTTGGACAAGGAAGTGGATGAAGTTCGTGACACGGGTATGTTTGCAGTGGGCATAGATATGGATTTAGCTTCTGAAGAGCTCAAGGAATTGCTTTACTCGGCGGATTTGATTATTGCGAAGGGTATGGGCAATTATGAGGCCTTGAGTGAGAGCGATTTGAGACCTATTGCATATTTATTGCGCACCAAATGCGAGCCTGTTGCGAGGGACATTGGGGTGCCAAAGGGCACGAATGTTGTGAAGGTTTTTGAGTGAAAATTATAAATATACAAAATCATATAAACTAAGGAGGTGAATTATATGAGTGGACTTACGGGCAAGAGAGGATTTGTTGGTGATAATAAAAAGAAGTTTAAGAAATCTAAAAAGAACTATGGATTATTTGTAGGCACATTGTTGGTGATAGGAGCTATTATCTTGGTAACATTTTTATCTGTGTATGCCAACGCATATAACGGAACTGAAAGAGTTAGTATAATGGATCAAGGGACAACACATATTGTAGGTAAAGGAGGCACAACTCCATATATATGTTATGGTGATAATGTTTTTATAATGACATGGTTTGGAAAAGACTCCTCAGGTAACTGGGTGTTAAATGCTACTCAGATAGATTTGAATGGGAGTATATTAAAAACAGTGACTCTTACCAATGACCTTGCATTATATAACAATAAACCAAGTGGTATGGGTTCTAGGATTGCATATGATCCTGATGATAATGTTTTTATGGTGCTGTGGTACAGTGCTAATGATTCTTTGGATGGTTTGTTTATGAATAGTGATCTTACTCAGATTGGGCATGGTATGGTTATTAATTCCACAGTGAGTGTGAATTATCATGCATTTAGTATTAGCTATATAGGGAGCTCAAGGTTTGTTGTTGTGTGGAATGACAATAGCTACGACAACTATTATAGAATTATAACATATTCTAGCGGTTCTCCTATTATGAGTTCTGTAGAAAAAGTCTCTGGAGATTCTAGCCATTCTCATTTAAATGATGTAGTTTCATATGATTCTAAGACAGGACATATACTTATTATCTGGAGAAATTCAACAGGTAAAAGTGGTGTCTATAATATAACGGGTAAAATATTTAATAGTGATATGAGTAATGTAATAAAAAGTGATTTTACCATTGCAAATGGTTATAGTCAAGGAATGAGCTATGATATTCCTAATGCAGCTGCAGGAAATGGGGTGTTTATGGTTATATATGCAAATCGCTCTTCCCCATATACAATATATGCTACACTGATAAATGCTTCTAATGGAGAAATCATGAGTAATTTCATTATAGGCAACTCGTATATTGGAATAAAGTACTATGGTATGGGAATAGTTTATAATGGTAGCAATGGATTTATGGTGGCTTGGCCTAATAACGATAAGAATATTCAAGCAACTCTATATTCTAATAATGGCAAAGAGATATTCACTATGGCTATAACTAATACAACAGATTCTGAAGAATCACCCATGGTGGCGGTTAGTGAAAAGCCTACTACTTCTTCTAAAGCATTAGAGGCAACAAATCAAGTATATCAGTTTGTATGGTATGATTATACTACAGGAGAAGTTTATACTGCGAATTATTCTAGTGATGTGTTTGTGCCAGAATTCAGTGCCTTCTTACCGATTTTAATAGTAGCAGTGGTTACGTTTATAGCAATAAAAAGGAGACATTAAATTTCAAAATTTTCTTTTATTATTTTTAGAAGCTCTTCCAGAATGATTTTATTTAATTTCTCTCCAAGCTCTTTGTTTGCTCCTTCTGGGTTGCTAAAGGTAGCGTATGGAACCATTTCCTTGTAATCCACTTGAACCATATATTTTCCAACAGGATTCTTTTTGAATTTGTAATTCTCTTTAACGAGTTCTGGGCGAATTGCCATTATGCGAGAAGTTTCAATTATCCCTGCATGGCTATCATCCTCAGGCACCAATTTTCCCCGATACTGATATGCGATATTATAGTCAGAAAGAAGCATGATTTTCAAATCCTTGTATTCTTTTAAAACATCCTCGCAAGCGAGTCGCAAAGCTGCCATGTGGTTTGTACTAGCATGCCCTGACAATACCATAATTTTTCTAATACCATGCTTTGCCACTTCTCTTAATACATCCTTTACAAATCCTCTAAGGGAGTCAAAGCTAATGGATATTGTTCCTGGAAATGATGATAGTCCCTGTGTCCATCCGTAATGAATTGGTGGGAGTATAAGAGCATTAATTCTTTTTGCAATTTCCTCTGCTAGCCACAATGGCTGGAGCATATCCGTACTTAAGGGTAAATGATAGCCGTGCGCTTCCACGCTCCCAATGGGAAGTATAACTAAGGGCTGCTTTTTTATTATTTTTTCAATCTCCTCATATGTATATTCATCCCAGTACAGCCTCTGCATTCTTTCTCATCTCCGTTATTTCTAATTTTTCGCTAGATTCATCAATCCATGTGGTCAATCCATGTTCTGGGCAGTAGTATATATTCAATTTTTCGTTATACTTTGCCTTCCTTCCACATACAACGCAAATCATATTTCTCACCTTCTGAGCTTTAAGGCCAGGGTTTTTAGCCCTGGCCGCGCATCCCATCCCATTATAGAAGTGAAGTTCCATCAAGCGCCTCTATTAACTCTTCTTTCCAATTCTTCCTGTACTCCATCTTTTTAACTCTTAGCCATAAAGATAGGG
>WAKY01000109.1 GCA_015523135.1 Candidatus Aciduliprofundum sp. | reverse complement strand
CATCCATTGATAAGATATGTCTATTAATCCATTTATATGCTGCCCAGATGCAAGGGTTTTTCCATTAAAAATTAAGTCAATTGCATCTTGAAATGGTGCAGCCACAACGAAGACAAATTCAAAAGATAGGTACATAACAACTAAGAATATGGGTAAGCCGAATATTTTATGAGCCACCACATGGTCAATCATATCAGTTATTGTAACTCCTCCAACATTCAAAGGTTCGGCCACTTCATGAAACAAGCCATGAGCGAAGGAATATCGGAACGAAGCCATCAGCGTTTCAATATCATCCCCATAAATATCCTCAATCTCATGTCTAAGATGCTCAGCCAGATGTAAAATATCTTTTCTTCCTAAACTTGCAAACTTTTTACGCACTTCGCTATCGTTTTCGAGAAGTTTTATTGCGTGCCATCTTTTATTTTTCAAATCTAAATTTTCCATCATTTTTTCTAGTTTTTCAATTCTGTGCTCAACATCTTCTGGATAGTACAATTTTTTTGGATTGAAAGGTCCATGAAGGCAAGCTTGTAGAAGCTCTTTAACCCCCTCATTTTTTATGGCAACAGTTGGAATTACGGGAATGCCTAGAAGCTCATTCATCTTCTTTACATCAAGCTTGTATTTTCTCTTAGCCTCATCAAACATGTTTAATGCTATGACGATTTTATCTGTGAGCTCCATTAATTCTGTTAGAAGATACAAATTTCTCTCAAGATTTGTGGCATCAATAACATCTACCACAACATCTGGCTCCTCCTCCAAGATGAAATTTCTAGTTATGACCTCTTCAAGAGAGTATGCTGTTAGAGAGTATGTACCGGGTAAATCAACTATGGTTATTTTCTTTCCCTCAAAAGTTATGGTGCCTTCTTTCTTCTCAACAGTTACCCCTGGCCAGTTCCCAATGTGTTGATGTGCGCCAGTTATGGCATTAAAAAGACTGCTTTTTCCGGTGTTTGGATTTCCAGCCAGGGCAATTAACAAGACATCACCTCACATAGATTCTATATGCCTCTCCCTTTCCAATATAGTATTCTCCAAGTTCAGTTCTAACTCGCATAGGACAGCATGGACTTAATATTTCAATAATTTTTCCCGGGGAAATCCCTATGCTTCCCATGTTTCTTATGAAATTCATGCCTCCGTCAAGTATAACAACCCTGACCTTCTCACCGGGAGGAAGTAAGTGTAGGGGAATGATTTTATCAATTTCGACATAATCCGCCTCACTCTTTCTTAAAGATACAAAAACTCCCCTTATTTCATACTCTATAGGATCACCAAATGGAGACAAGCGTGTTACACGAATTACAGTGCCTGGAAGTATGCCCATAGCTAAGAGCCTTCTATGTATTGCTCCTGCGCCAGCAACTTTTGTTACAACGCCAGTTTCTCCAGGCCTAAGCTCGCTTAATTTCACGGGTTAAGGATGTAGATAGCATATTTAAACTTAATTAAACAATTTCGGGTAACCTAAAATAAAAAAAGAATTATTGGATTTTTTCAAACCTGTCTTTGAGCTTTGTGAGAACTTTTGGTAAGGTTGTATATTCCATATCCTCAAGCGGTAATCTGTGGGGCTCAAATGGCCCATGGCGGCGCATGTAGTCGGCTATGTATTCTGCAGTTTCCCTGGCCCTATCAAATGCGGGGTCGTCAAACAAGTCCACGGGACCAACTAGCTTTCCATTGGCAATCTGGAATCCAAGTGCTGCTACTCTTGGTGGCCCATCAAATCTTGTGCAGTGCGCCTGCTTTATGCTTACAGGCATCAAAGGCCCATTGTGGGAGCCACGCATCCAGCCTGATACGAGATGCGGGAATGCGAAAGGCTCAAGCACCTCGCCCAATGCTGGGCAACCGCTCTGTGCCCTTACGAGTGCCACGGGATCATCCTTTCCTATGTACTCTCCTGCAATCTGATACAGTTTCTCAGTGCTTACTACGGCTACAACCTCTCCCTTAACCTTTGGATTGTTCTCTGTGGCATAAACTCTCTTTATTACATATCTGCTCTTTGCCCCTATCAAAGCGAGCATATCGTACATCTCTTTTGGAGCGTGCATTATAACCTTCTTGTGCTCCATTATATCCCATATTTCAAACTTGAACCCATCATGCATATTTGGGTCAATTACCAATCCTGCTGTGTTGAAAGGATCTGCGAATATTCTGTATATGGGTAAGTTGAAAGCCCCTGGCTCTGTTTTATCCATCATAAAAGCCACAATTGGCTCACTCTTCCTTTCCGTTATTTCCATTTCCGCTATTCCAGGTCCCATCCCTCTTATGTTTCCGCTGAAAGCATCCTTTAGCAAATCCTGCCCAGCCCCATACAGTTTTAATTCTTTAGCCACGGCTGTTGCCTTTTCAAAGGTATTCCATGCTAATTTGTGAATTTCCTCGCTATCCACACCCTTGCGATGTGTCATTATGAGCTGTAAATCATCTCCTACACCTGTTACATGGAAATCCTCTAAAATATGCTCATCCTTTGCCTTCTGCAAAGCCTCTTTGGCAGTTTCAATCAAATCTGGATGCACACTTGAGTGCCCGGGCCAACCTCCTACATCTGCCTTAATTAAACTTATTGTTATCTTATTCATTTTATTCACCGTGCCTAAATCTCCCTAAGAGATTTAAAATTTGCGAAGGTAAAAATTTAATATGCCAAGGAGATTATGAATTGGTGGACTTAAATGGTTCGTGTAGCGATAAATGGTTTTGGACGCATAGGGCGCTTGGTTTTTCGCATAGGATATAAAGATTTGGACATTGTAGCAATAAACGATATAACGGACGCTCGCACCTTGGCGCATCTTCTAAAGTACGATACAAATTATGGAAAATTTGAGGGTGAGGTGGATTACACAGAAAAAAGCTTGATTGTAAATGGCCGCGAGATTCCAGTTTTCAGTGAGAGAGACCCAGAGAAATTGCCTTGGAAAGAATTGGGTGTGGATGTTGTAGTAGAGAGCACAGGAGTATTTCGCTCAAGGGATAAGGCGGCAAAACATCTAAAAGCAGGGGCAAGGAAGGTTATAATAACAGCCCCTGCTAAGGGAGAACCAGCCGATGTCACCATAGTGCTCGGGGTGAATCAGGATAAATATGATCCGGAAAAGCATGATGTGATAAGCAATGCTTCTTGCACCACAAATTGCTTAGCACCAGTTACAAAGGTTCTACATGAAAATTTTGGAATCAAATATGCTTTGATGACAACTGTACATTCATACACTAATGACCAGCGTGTTTTGGACTTGCCCCATAAGGATTTGCGCAGGGCTAGGGCTGCGGCAATGAATATTATACCAACTACCACGGGCGCAGCAAAGAGTATAGGACTTGTAATACCTGAGTTGGAGGGAAGAATGCATGGTATATCAATAAGAGTGCCAACAAGTACAGTTTCAATAGTAGATCTTGTTGCCGAGGTTGAAAAAGAGACAACAGAGGATGAAGTGCGAGAGGCGTTTAAGAGAGCGGCTGAGGGAGAGCTAAAAGGAATATTGCAGTATGTAGATGAGCCCCTTGTCTCTTCGGATTTCAAGGGCAATTCCCATAGTGCTATGTACGATGCTCTTGAGACCTATGTACGTGGAAATCTTGTAAAGGTTCTTGCCTGGTACGATAACGAGTATGGTTATTCAGCTAGGGTTGTGGACCTTGTGGAGTACATTTCTCAATGGTTGTAAAAAGATTAATAAAAGAGTGTGCATGGGATATTGAAGGTGATTGTATTGGCCAAGAAAGAAGAAGAGAAAGAAGAATATACACTTGAAGATTTACCTGGGGTAGGACCCACTACTGCCGAAAAATTGAGAGAAGCAGGTTATACGGATTTGATAGAATTGGCTGTTGCCTCGCCCAAGGACCTTGCAGATGCCGTGGGTATAGGGGAGGGTGTGGCACAGAAGATAATCCTCGCCGCTAGAAAGTATGCCAATGTTGGAAGTTTTGAAACAGGAGATGTGATTTACGAGCGTAGAAAAAAAGTTACAAAATTAACAACGGGCTCTCCAGATTTTGATAATCTCCTTGGTGGGGGATTGGAAACTCAGGCTATAACTGAGTTTTTTGGAGAGTTTGGCTCTGGAAAAACACAAATTATGCATCAACTAGCTGTTAATGTTCAATTGCCTCAGGATAAGGGAGGATTGGAAGGCCACGCTGTTTACATTGATACTGAGAACACATTTAGGCCTGAGAGGATAAAGCAGATGGCCGAAGCATTGGAATTAGATCCCGTGGAGGTATTAAAAAAGATACATGTGGCTCGTGCCTTTAATTCAAATCATCAAATACTGCTGGTTGATAAAGCCATGGAGTTAGCTAAGGAATACCCCGTTAGATTGCTTATAGTGGATTCCCTTACAGCCCATTTCCGTGCAGAGTACGTTGGACGTGGCTCCCTTGCTGAGAGGCAGCAGTTGCTTAATAAGCATATGCACGATTTACTCAAATTTGCAGATTTGAATAATGCAGTTGTGGCAGTTACAAATCAAGTATCTTCAAATCCAGGTATGATGTTTGGCGACCCAACACAACCTATTGGAGGAAATATAGTTGGACATACGGCTACTTACAGAATTTATCTAAGAAAAAGCAGGGGGAATAAGAGAATTGCAAGGTTAATTGACTCTCCTGCACTGCCAGATGGGGAAGTAGTTATAAAAATTGTTGAAGAAGGCATAAGGGATGCTTAAATCTTGTACCATTTTGTTCCTTCTTTTGTATCTTCTATTTTTATCCCTATTTTTTCAAGCTCATCCCTTATGTAATCCGCCATTTCATAATTCTTTCTCTTCCTCTCCTCGTTCCTCACATTGAGAAGAAGCTCAATTAATTCCTTTTCCTTTCCTTCATTCTCACCCTTTGGCAAAATGTCAAATAAATCATCCATCTCTTTTAGGAAATTAAGAGTGGCAAGGGCATCTCCGCCTTTTAATTCTCTGGCAAAATTTATGAAGGATAGGTACTCTTTCATTGCCTCTCTGGTGTTGAAATCATCCTCTAAGGCCGCAATTATTTTTTTCCTCGTATTATCTATCCTCTTTTCAACTTCCTTTGAGGGCTCTTCTTGCATTGCAGAATCTTTCAATATTTGATAGGTACTCCATATCTTTTCTAAAAGAGGTAAAGAATCTTCAATATTCTTCTCACTAAAATCGTAGGGCTTACGGTAGTGGGAGTTGAGGTACATTAAGCGCAGTACTTCTGGAGGATACTTTTTGAGAAAATCTTTTATTAAAAACACATTTCCAATTGATTTGCTCATCTTTTCTTTCTCAAATCTTACCAAGCCCACATGCATCCAGTACTTTGCAAAGGGCTTACCTGTGGCAGCTTCGCTTTGTGCTATTTCATTCTCATGATGCGGGAAAATCAAATCGGCACCACCACCATGGATATCAAGAGTTGGGCCTAGATAATTCATACTCATAGCACTGCATTCTATATGCCACCCGGGCCTTCCAGGACCCCAAGGGGAGTCCCAAGAGGGCTCCCCGGGCTTGGATGCTTTCCACAGAGCAAAATCCAATGGGTCTATTTTCTTCTCATTAACCTCAACCCGTGCCCCAGCCAGCATCTCTTCTATTTTGCGATGGGACAATTTTCCATAATCTTTGAATTTTTTAACAGAAAAATAAACATCTCCTCCGCTTTCGTATGCATAGCCCTTATCAACGAGAGTTTTAATAAGATTGATAATTTCTTCAATATGCCTAGTTGCCTTGGGTATGATATTTGCTCTTCTTACCCTCAATGAATCCATATCCTTCAAGTATTCTCTTGCGTAGTAGTGAGCCATCTCTATGGGATCTTTACCCAATTCATTTGCCTTGTTGATTATTTTATCATCCACATCCGTTATGTTGGAAATTAAAATGACATCATAGCCCAAATATTCAAGGAATCTTCTAAAAACATCAAATAGGATTGCTGGCCTAGCATGGCCAATATGAGCGTAATCGTAGGTTGTGGGGCCGCAAACATAAATACCAACACGCCCCTCATGAACAGGCACAAACTCCTTTTTCTCGCCGCTCAGAGTATCGTATATCTTCATAGCCTTGCATGCCCTTTAGGGTAAAAAAATTTAGCCCCTTTCTAAAGATAGAATTAAGCAAGAGGGACCGCCAGAACCCTTTACGAACTCTGAGATATTCAAAGAAAATATCTTGTAGCTCTCTCTTTCTAATTTCTTTCTCGCCTCCTCGTTTCTTCTCTCCACTATAACCTTCTCATTACCCAAATAAATCACATTTCCGGAAAT
>WAKY01000108.1 GCA_015523135.1 Candidatus Aciduliprofundum sp. | reverse complement strand
TATAGCGAGTTCAGGCCTGTGCCCCTGCGCCTCGGAGTTTATTACGATGACACGCTCCTTTTTGAGGATGGAGAGAAGGTGGAAATAAAACACGATGCTATAAACATAGGGAATTTGGTTAAGAGAAGCATAGAGTTAGGTGGGCAAGTGTTAATATTCGTGAATAGAAGAAAATCCGCAGAATCCCTAGCTGAGAAATTGAGAAGAAGAGTTGAAGGATATTTGAGCGAAGAGGATAAAAAAGAGCTCTATGCCTTAGCGGATAGTATTATGGATGAAGAGTACACAATATACGGCGAGAGAATTGCAAAATTGATAAGGCATGGCGTTGCTTTCCACCACGCCGGCTTGAGCAACAAGCATAGGGGTATAGTGGAAAAAGAATTCAAAAATAGGTGGTTAAAGGTCATTGTGGCAACACCTACCTTAGCTGCTGGCATAAACCTCCCTTCAAGAACGGTTATTGTTAGAGATGTTACCCGCTATGATGGCTTTTCAAGCGTTTACATTCCTGTAATGGAAATCAAGCAGATGCTTGGAAGGGCTGGAAGGCCAAAGTACGATAAGTATGGAGAAGGGATAATTTATGCGAGAAGCGAGAAGAGGGCCCAAGATTATATGGAGATGTACATAAGGGGTGAGATTGAAGATATAGAATCGCAACTATCCAATGAGAGTGCACTTAGAACTCATATCTTGGCTTTAATAGCCAGTGATATGATTAACAAAGAGGAGGAAATTTTTGAATTTTTCAAGAAAACATTCTACGGTTTTAAAATGCCCGTGGAGAATTTAGAGAAAAAGGTAGAGAGGATACTTGATTTCCTAGAAGAATATGAATTCATAAAGAGGAAGAGATTAATTTTAGCCACTCCTTTAGGCAAGAGAACTTCAGATTTGTATATAGACCCATATACAGCTATCATATTTCGCAAGTGCTACGAGCATAGTTTTGATATTTTCTGCATACTTCACACAATTTCCTGCACACCTGATATGAACCCCATAAGGGCAAAGAGGAGCGAGTTAGAAGAACTATTCAGCTTGGCATATACCCATAAGCTTGCAATAGACGAATTTGATGTTGACCAAGATACTTTCTTTGGTGCATTAAAAACTGCCTCTATTCTTATGGATTGGATTGCAGAAACCTCGCAGGATAAAATAATTGAAAGATACGATATTGGCCCAGGAGACTTACACGGAAGAGTTGAACTTGCAGATTGGCTCTTATATGCCTTTGGAGAGATTGGGAAGGTTCTGCATTATCCCCATATAAGGGAAGTAGAAAATCTCAGATTAAGGGTGAAATATGGAGTTAGAGAGGAGCTCTTACCTATAGTATCCCTAAGAGGGGTTGGAAGAGTTAGGGCGAGAAGATTGTTTGACTCTGGCTTTAACTCAATAGAAAAATTGAAAATGGCAAATGTAGAATCACTAATGAGAATACCTGGAATTGGAAGAAAATTAGCAGAGGAAATATTAAAACAAGTGAAATAGCTCATTTTAAAATACAAAAAAGCATTCTCATTTTACGGTGAGAGTATGGAACTAGATGAAAAAGATAGAAAAATCATAGAACTCTTGCTCAAAAATTCCAGAATGAATTATTCGGAGATAGCTAAAATACTTGGTATAAGCGATACTGCAGTAAGAAAAAGAATTAGAAATATGGAAAAAAATGGAGTTATCCGTGGCTATACTCTATCTGTTGACCCCCACACTATGGGTTATAAATGTGTTGCAATTTTGGGCATAGATACAGAGTCGGAGAAATTTTACCATGTGGCAAATACCCTTAAGGATATGGAAGAGGTTAAATGTGTGGATATGGCAAGCGGTGAGAATATGATAGTTGTTGAAATTTGGGCAAAGGATGGGGAGCAACTCGCAAAAATTATATCTGAGGAT
This sequence comes from Candidatus Aciduliprofundum sp., assembly GCA_015523135.1. GTDB lineage: Archaea > Thermoplasmatota > Thermoplasmata > Thermoplasmatales > Aciduliprofundaceae > Aciduliprofundum. Next base: position 11,955 of record WAKY01000108.1, on the reverse strand, counting down.
ATAGGCAAAATTGATGGAGTTAAGAAGGTGAAATCTTCTATTGTTTTGCAAAAATTGAAAGGCTGAGGAAAAGTTTTATTATCCACTATCTAATTTATTAAATTAAATGCCTCATAAAGCTTTATGGATGCTAATTGCGCTCTTCTTGCTATTACTAATATTTCCATCAGTTTATTCTACAGCCCCATCGAGCAATGGAAATGGGGAAAACATTGTTAAAATTGCAATTGATAAGAATTTGCCACCATACTCATACATAGAAAATGGGAATTTAGTGGGATTTAACATAGATCTCCTAAAAGCAATGGAAGAATACACAAATTTCACATTTGATTTTGTACCTGGCAACTGGAACCAATGCATGCTCCTACTTAAAAACGGTGATGTTGATGCTTTAATGGCTATGGTTCCAACACCTCAAAGAAATAAAAGCTTTGCATTCACGGATGTGTATATGCATATTTATTTCAACTTCTTTCAGAGAGCTAGTTTAAAGCCAATAAATAATATAAGCGATATTGAGAACCATACAATGGCTGTAGTCAAGGGAGATATAACAGAAATATTTGCCAAGGATTGGATGAACAAAACTCACAAAAATTTGTACTTGGTGGAAGTAGATACACCACAAGAAGGCCTAAAGCTTGTGAATACTAATAGCGTAGATTTATTCCTATATGAAATACACACCTCTTCATACTACATCGCAAAATATAACTTGAAGAATGTTCGTCTTACAAATATTCAAGCGTTCTCCCTACCTGTGGCAATTGGTGTAAGGAAAAATGAGCATTGGCTTGTGGAATATTTAAATTATGCAATTGAGAATGTAAAAAGCTGCGGAAAATATACAGAACTATACAACAAATGGTTCAATCCTCCAGCAAATGAGCAACTACCTCTTTATCTTTATATGGCTATTGCAACTCTGGTTATTTCTGTGAGTGTTATAGCATATCTAGGGATAAGGTATAAGAGAGCTTCTAAAAGAGTAAGTGCACAAGAGAGAAGAATTAAAAATTTGATTAAACTATCTGTAACTCTGATGGAAAAGATGCCCATTGGAATATTATATGTAGAGAGTAACAGATGTGTATACGCTAATCCAGAAGCTTTAAAAATTCTAGGTTATAGCTTTAAAGAAATTAATGAATATCAAATATTCAAAAATCTCCTTAAAGGTGGTGAGGTAAAAATAAAGGATAAAAATGGAAATTTCAAATGGTTATTTGTAAAATCAATATCTTATCGAAATGGGAAGATCATCAGTTTTATGGATATAACAGAGAAGAAAATGTTAGAAATAAAAGAGCAGAAGAGGTTTGAATACATCAATAATATGCTTGATGCCCTGAGAAATCCCATGCAAAACATACTCTTCGCGGTAGAAAAAATCGAAGATCCAAAAATGCAGGAAATAATAAAAAAAGAAAGTGAGAAAATCTCCGATACTTTAAAGAAGGAACCAGAATAAGGTGGGCCAAGTGCCAGGAGTAAGCCCCCTTCTGTTCTGAGGGGGCACCAAGGTTCCCCCTTCTAACCCTCTCCTTTAAGGGTAGAGGGAGAAACCGTAGGTGTCTCCTCGTGACGGCATCCGACTAAGCACCCTACCTGCGCCTCATCGGGCAACTCATTGGCACGATTTGGGCTTGCTCCGCCAGGGTCGGCCGTTTCAACAAGTCCCGCGGGAACGTCATCCGCAGGGAATCATCCTGCCCCACGGGCTGTGTCGTTTCTGCTCCGTCGCCGTCCCTCTCGGGACCCCCGCTTGCGCGGGGCCGGCTGCCCGATGGAGGGGGGACTTTCCTCAGGAAGGGGGCAAGCCCCCTTTCCAAACCCCGAAGGGGTAGGGGCGCCCACTCTTCCCGTGGCCGCCCTCTGGCTCTTGGCCCAAAATAAAGAAACAAGAGAGGTATTTAAAATTTTCAAAAAATAAAGGGAGGATTACTCCCTATTTTTGAACTTCTCCATCATTCTTTCATACATCTCTCTCTGCTCCTTGCTTAGTGGCTTTACTCTCTTCAGCGCCTCTTCAAAGTGCTTCATTTCAATCTTTGCATCCTTTGGTTCATTTGGGTCTTTACCACTCTGTATGTACTCTCTCAATGCCAATATAGTTGCTTCATTACATACGGCCTCTATATCTGCACCTGTGTATCCTTCAGTTCTCTCAGCAAGCTTCTCTATATCCACATCCTCTGCCAATGGCTTACCGCGAAGATGAATCTTGAATATCTCTTTTCTTGCATCCTTATCGGGAATTGGCACATAAACTATGCGGTCAAACCTTCCAGGCCTAAGCAATGCTGGATCAATTATATCAGGACGATTTGTGGCAGCTATAACTGTTACATTGTGCAACTCTTCTAAGCCATCCATTTCGGTCAATATTTGAGATACCACACGCTCTGTGACATGAGAACCAAGGTCCCTACCACGCATTGGAGCAACGGCATCTATTTCATCTATGAATATAACAGCTGGAGCCGCCTGCCTTGCCTTGCGGAATACTTCTCTTACAGCTTTTTCGCTCTCGCCAACCCACTTACTCAGAAATTCAGGCCCTTTAACACTTATGAAGTTTGCCTCGCTCTCCGTTGCCACTGCTTTAGCAAGCAGGGTCTTACCTGTGCCTGGAGGGCCGTAAAGGAGTATGCCTTTGGGGATCTTTACCTTCATGTGTGCGAATAATTTGCGATACTTCATAGGCCATTCTACAACCTCGCGCAATTCTTGCTTTACTTGCTCTAATCCACCAATATCATCCCAGTGAACATTAGGCTTTTCTATGAGCACCTCCCTCATCGTGCTGGGCTGCATTTCCCTATATGCATCCATAAAGTCCTCCCATGTTACCTGCAATTTCTCAAGTATCTCCACCGGTATCTTTTCCATTTCAAGATCTATCTCAGGTATGACTCTACGTAATGCACGCATTGCTGCCTCTTTGACCAATGCAGCCAAATCTGCACCCACATACCCATGGGTCATATCGGCAAGTTTTTCCAAATCAACATCCTCAGCCAAAGGCACTCCACGAGTATGAATCTCCAGTATCTCTTTTCTTGCATCCTTTCCAGGTATACCTATCTCAATTTCCCTATCAAACCTTCCAGGCCTGCGCAACGCAGGATCCAATGCATTTGGCCTATTGGTTGCACCTATAACTACTACTTTGCCGCGGGACTCTAAGCCATCCATCAAAGCCAATAATTGTGCCACGACTCTACGCTCCACCTCTCCACTAACCTCATCTCTCTTAGGTGCTATGCTATCTATTTCATCTATAAATATTATGCTCGGCGCATTCTCTTGCGCCTCTTTGAATATCTCCCTTAGATTTTCCTCGCTCTGACCATAGTACTTGCTCATTATCTCAGGCCCACTTAGGTATATGAAATGAGCATTAGCTTCATTTGCAACAGCCTTGGCAAGCAAGGTCTTTCCTGTTCCGGGAGGTCCGTAGAGCAACACACCCTTTGGTGGCTCAATACCCAATCTCTCAAAGAGCTCAGGATGTCTCAAAGGTAACTCTACCATTTCGCGAATCTTCTTTATTTCTTCCTTTAAGCCGCCTATATCTTCATAGGTAACCATTGAAATACCTGCGGACTCTTTGGCTGGCTTCTCACTTATTTTTATTTCCGTGGAAGAAGTTATCAATACTACATCCTTAACTGGCTTTACAACCGTTGCAACGAGGTCAATTGTATTACCCATTACATTGAGCGTAATAACATCGCCCCTAGTGATTACCCTCCCCTCAAGAAGATTCTTGAGGTACTCTTCTCCACCCATAAGGCGAAGAGGTTGAGTTGGAGCAAATGTAATTTGAGTTGCAGGTGTGGCAGATACTTTCTTTATCGTGACTTTATCATCTATTCCAACACCAGCATTTCTACGAGTGTATCCATCAATTCTTATGAGTCCACTTCCCTCATCCTCAGGATATCCCCTCATTACCATTGCAGCTGTTTTCTTCTTACCTTCAATCAATATGGTATCTCCGGGCATTAAACCCATTTTTTCAAATATAACTGGATCTATTCTCGCAATTCCACGCCCAACATCCCTTGAGCGTGCTTCCGCCACTTTAACTATTATTTCTTTATTTTTATTTTTTTCCATTTTTATCACCTCCAAAAAAGGTTGAAAATTTAGTGAATTTCAACCCTCCTCTTCTCGCCCACCTCTTTCTTGAAGCGTACTATGAGCATCCCATTCTCATACTTAGCATCCACATTGTCCACTGAGACCTTTGTTGGCAATGTGATATTCCTGTAGTACTTGCGCATAATCCTCTCTTTCTTGTGATATTTTTTATTTCCCTCTTCTTTCTCTTCTTTTAGTTCCGCTGTAACTTCCAAACTTGAAGGTGTGACATTGAGTACTATGTCATCCTTCTTCACTCCAGGCAATTCCATTACAACCACTAACTCATCATCAGTTTCGTACATGTCCATCACTGGCATCTTATAGTCCTGTGTATACTCTTTGCGCATGGCGTTAAGTTCTCTCTCCATCTCAGTCATTATATCGTACATTTCTTTGAACACTCTGTCTCCAAACATCATTTTTATCACCTCCAGTTATCAACTCTTAGTTGATTTCTAATCTCCTCATGCTATACTTCTATATAAAACTTTCTATCAATCAATATTTAGGTTATTTAAGAAATATAAGAAAATAAAGGCTTTAAGAAATATGCAAAATTTTAAATATTGTTTTTACCTATAATCACACTGGGTGAATGGCTATGGATAAAAAAACAGGATGGATTATAACCATAACTATTGTAGTGATTCTAATAATAGCAGGAGTTGCAGCGTACTATGCTACGCAGTCACCCTCAAAACCCCAACCACCAGCTCAAAAAGAGCAACTAGTTATAGGGGTTACAGATAAAATTTCTGACTTGGACCCGTCAAACGCTTATGACTTCTACACATGGGAAGTTTTGAATAATATAATGAATGGGTTGGTAACATATAAGCCGGGAACCACCGATATACAGCCCGCAATAGCGGCAAGTTGGGATGTTAATTCAAATGCCAGTGTATGGACATTCCATCTAAGAAATGATGTAAAGTATCCAAATGGAACAGTTTTGAAGGCACAAGATGTTGTTTGGAGCATTGAGAGAGTTATGAGGATAAACGGAGATCCTGCATGGCTTGTTACATCATTTGTTAAAAAAGTAAGTGCTCCTGATGATTTTACCGTTGTATTCACTTTAAAACATCCAACAGCTTACTTCCTAGCTCTTCTGACAGATCCACCATATTTCCCAGTTAGCAGAGCATATGATCCAAATCATATCCAAAGCGATCAAACTGCAGGAGGAGCTGGACCTTATTATATAACCAAGTGGGTTAGAGATCAGGAGCTTGATTTACAGGCAAATCCATATTACTATGGGCCTCAACCAAAGATAAAGAAGGTTATTATCAAATTCTACAAGGATGCAACTACAATGAGACTCGCTTTAGAGAATGGTGAGATTAATATTGCTTGGAGAACTCTAAGGCCCACAGATATAAAGAGCCTCAAAGAAGAGGGTAAGTTCAATGTAGTTGAAATACCCAGTTCATATATTAGATATATCTGTATGAATACTGTTAAGGGCCCAACCAAGGATGTGCGTGTGAGACAGGCATTAGCATATGCGGTTGATAGAGAGCAGATTGCAGAGAGGGTATTCCAAGGAACTGTAGAACCTTTGTACACATTAATACCCATAGGAATGTGGTCCCACAAGGATGTATTCAAGGAGAAATATGGTGCTTCTCCAAATCTTGATGCTGCAAAGCAATTGCTCCAGGAGGCTGGATATAGCACAACAAACAAGTTAAAGATTGATTTATGGTACACTCCATCTCACTACGGTGATACAGAGGCAGATATTGCACAACTTCTCAAGCAGCAGTGGGAAGCAACAGGTATGATTGAAGTAAATATCCAAAGCGCAGAATGGCAAACGTATTTGGATTATGCCAGAAAGGGCTCTATGGAAGTGTACATGTTCGGATGGTATCCTGATTATCTTGATCCCGATGATTACACTACACCATTCTTGTCCTCCGTTGATAATGCAAATGGATGGGCTGGAACTGGATATAACAGCAGCCAAATGAATCAGATACTCTCAGAAGCCCAACAACTAACCAACCAAACTCAGAGAGAGAAACTATATATACAGGCTCAGGAACTCTTAGCAGAGGATGTACCATATATTCCATTTATACAGGGCAAGTTATATGTGGTAGCAGAGAAGGATATTGGTGGAATAATCATAGGCGCGGATATGATTTTCCACTACAACTATCTGTACTTTGAATAAATCTCCCAAAACTTTTTTTATTTTTATTTCTTACACATTTCAAAGGTGATTCTATATGGCCTCTAGAGGTATTGGAAGATACATTGTAGTTAGAGCGCTTTTAATAATTCCAATGATTATTATCCTCTACACCGTTGTTTTCTTCTTCCTCAGAATATTACCTGGAGATCCAATAATGGCAGTAGTGGGTGCTAAAAACATACCACCTGCAGAGCTTGAGCATCTCAGGCATCTTGCTGGCTTGGATAAACCCTTATGGTACCAATACTTTGATTATCTAGGCAAAGTATTTGTTGGTGATTTTGGAGTTACTCTTGCATCTCCAAGCGGCAAGCCCGTTATGGATTTTATAGCTCAAAGATTTCCTGCCACATTGGAGTTGACTCTTTGGGGATTTACATTTAGTGTTCTCATAGGATTAATTACTGGTGCAATAGGAGCATGGAGGAAGGGGACAAAAGTTGATACCGCTATGAGATTCTATAGCATCTTAGTTTACACTTTATTCATTCCATGGTTTGGTATGATGCTCCAATATTTCTTTGGTGTGTACCTCCATTGGCTTCCAACATCGGGCAGAATCGCCCCCGGTATGCATATTCAAACTATCACAGGTTTATATGTTCTCGATAGCCTTTTAACTGGTAATTGGCCTGCATTCGTCAGCTCTATAAAACATATAATACTCCCAGCATTGACCCTCGGAATTGTATTAAGTGGGGCTTATACAAGACTTGTAAGAAATAATATGGTTGAAGTTCTGAGCATGGATTTCATACGCTCTTATTTTGCTAGAGGAGTAAAGGATAGAAAAGTTATGTGGTATGCCCTAAAAAATGCTTTTATACCTGTGATTACCCTTATGGGATTACAATTTGCAATACTGCTGGGTGGAGCAGTATTGACAGAAACCACATTCAGCTGGCCTGGGATGGGCACATTTCTCTTAGATAGAATAAGTTACAGGGATTATACTTCCATCCAAGGTACTGTGATATTCATAGCCATCTTTATAGGCGTGATAAGTTTGATTGTGGATATAATTTATGCACTGTTAGATCCGAGGGTGAAGTATTAAGGTGATAAAAATGGAACTAGCAGATAAAATATTTAATCCAATAATAAAACCTCTCTTCAAAAAAGTTCCTGGCAGATGGATGTTAATAACTGGACTAGCAATAGTATTCATTGTCATATTGCTAGCCATATTCGCTCCATGGATATCCCCATACAACCCAACAGAATCCACTAACGATACTTTTGCACCTCCAAGCTGGGAGCATCCCATGGGAACAAATAGGATAGGTCAAGATATGTTCTCTCGTATACTCTGGGGCGGAAGAATAATGCTATATGTAGTTGCTATTGCAACATCACTATCAATGCTTGTGGGAATACCTTTAGGGCTAATATCAGGATATTATAGAGGTAAAATGGATAGGACACTTAGCATAATTATGGATAGTATCTATGCATTTCCAGCAATAATCCTTGCAATAGTAATTTCTGTTGCTCTGGGTCCAAGTCCAATGAATACTGCCGTAGCCATATCCTTTGTTTACGTGCCCACATATTTCAGAATGGTGCGTGGTCAAACTTTGAGTTTTAGAGAGCAATTATTTGTGGAGGGTGCTAAAGCAGTTGGAGCTACCAACAAGGATATTATGTTTAAATATATTCTTCCAAATCTCGTGCCCACAATTCTTGTTGTCTTCTCTTTAAGTGTAGCTGATACAATCCTCACAGAAGCAGGATTGAGTTTCTTAGGATTGTCTGTCGTTCCTCCTACACCAGACTGGGGTTATGACCTAAAAGTTGGACAGCCATTCTTCTTGGATGGCTACTGGTGGCTAGTGATATTTCCAGGATTTATGATTATGATCTTTGCTATGGCATTTGCCCTAATAGGAGAGGCTCTTAGTGAGAGAACCTCCCTTGGAACGAGGTGATAAAATGGATAACACAGTACTTGATGTTAGAAATCTGTATGTTTACTACTATACTATTGCTGGAACAGTTAAAGCTGTGGAGAATGTATCCTTCAAAATTGAGAAGGGGGATTGGGTAACTTTCGTGGGGGAGAGTGGTAGTGGGAAATCAACAGTAGCTCATGCCCTTGTCAACCTAGTTCCAAATCCGGGAAAGATAGTAAAAGGTGAAGTTATATTCAACGGAAAAAACTTGCTAAATATGAACATAGAAGAACTGAGAAAAATAAGAGGAAAAGAAATAAGTATGATTTTCCAAGATCCTATGACAAGCCTAGATCCTTTGAGAAAAATTGGAGATCAAATAATGGAAGTTATGATTGAGCACGGGGTTGATAAGGAGGAGGCTAGAAAAAGAGCTAAAGAGCTATTAAAAAGTGTAAATATCCCAGAAGATAGATTAGATTATTACCCACACCAATTAAGTGGGGGCCAAAGGCAGAGGATTATTATTTCAATGGCCATGGCTTTTCATTCAAAATTAATAATTGCTGATGAGCCTACCACAGCCCTAGATGTAATAGTACAAAATTCCATAATGGACTTAATAGAAGAGCTGAGAAAAAATGGCACAAGTGTTTTCTTTATAACCCATGACATATCTTTAGCATCTGAAAGAAGTTCCAAAATTGGAATCATGTATGCAGGAAAATTAGTTGAGTTCGGATTAGTAGACCAAATTATTGAAAATCCAAAACATCCTTATACAGCAGCGCTCTTTGAAAGTACTCCAGATCTCTGGGTTGATAAAACAATTACCTCAATTCCAGGCTATCCCCCAGATTTGAGAGACCCCCCAAAGGGGTGCAGATTCCATCCTAGATGCCATGTTTTTAAAGAGAATTCTAAATTAAAAGGGCTTTGTGATGCAAAAGAGCCTGTAATGAAAGAGGTTGAGCCGGGGCATTTTGTTGCCTGTCATCTCTATGGTGATTAAAATGGATTACATACTAGAAGTTAAAGATTTGAAAAAATATTTCCCTGTACGGAGAAGCTTTGCGGAAATTCTAAAAAAAGCTCCAGAGAGATATGTACATGCTGTGGATGGAATAAGTTTCAAAATAAAAAGAGGTGAAACCCTGAGTTTGATAGGTGAAAGTGGTTGCGGTAAGACAACGGCCGGAAGAACTATATTGAGACTTATAGAGCCAACTGGGGGCAAAATAATATTCAACGGAGAAGATATAACAAAAATACCAGAAAAAAAATTAAGACCTATAAGAAGAAAGATGCAGATTATATTTCAAGATCCTTATGCTAGCTTGAGTCCAAAAATGAAAATTGGAGATGCAATAGCACATCCCCTGCTCATTCATGGATTAGCAGATAAAGAAGAGGCAAAAGAAAGAGCTTTAAAAATGTTGAAAAGAGTGGGACTAACCCCAGAGAATGAGTTTTACGATAGATATCCTCATCACCTAAGCGGTGGACAGAGACAGAGAGTAGTTATAGCTAGGGCCATGATTTTGAAACCCGAGTTTATAGTTGCTGATGAAGCGGTATCTATGATCGATGCCTCTATGAGAGCCTCCATTCTAGAGCTTCTAAATGACTTTAAAAAGGAGTACAATTTGAGCATGCTATTCATAACCCACGATATAGACATAGGAAAATTAATAAGCGATAGAATTGCCGTGATGTATCTTGGAAAAATTGTGGAAATAGGAAAAGTCAAAGATGTCCTAAATAATCCTCAGCATCCTTACACAAAAGCGCTAATGGAAGCAGTGCCTTCAATTGCAAGAAGAAATAGAGAAAAGAAGGTAAAAATTAAAGGTGAAATATCCAACGCTATAGACATTCCACCAGGGTGCAGATTCCATCCGAGATGCCCGTTTGTTATGGATATTTGTAGAAATAAAGAGCCTGAGATGGTAGAAATTGAGCCGGAGCACTTTGCTGCGTGTCATCTTCTCAAATAATTTTTATTTCCTCCTTGGAATTTTTGGTGAAGCATAGATTGGGGCTGGCTCTTCAATATTCCTTATTAAATGACTTTTTATTATCAACTCATCCACTACCATATACAATTTATATGTGTAAATTCCCAAAAGAATCCAGCCAAAGATGAAATTCAAAACTGCTGAAATTTTTAGTTTTTCTCTTGAGTATTTATAATTGCCATTTGCATATCCCTTCTTTCCCTGATTCAGAAAGAGAGCAGCAAAGATATTCAAGAGTGAGAAAACAATACCTATAAGCCCCCAAGGAAGAAAGAATATACCCCAGAGAGCATTGAGTCCTGCGGTTAAAATAGAGAGCAAAACGCCAAATTCTATGGATTCTCCAATCCCCCTATCCATTTTCATTAAAAGTTTATGATTTTGCTCTTATTTAAATATTTGCCATCAAAAAATTATTTATCAAAAATCCCATGTAGAGAAGATGAGAAATAGAAAGGATGATGAAATAAGGCATGTGGAAATAATTCCAAACTATCAAAAAAAACCTTATGGCTCTGCATTAATAACGCAAGGAGACACTGTAGTTCTATGCTCTGCTCAGGTTATTGAAAATGTCCCTGATTGGTTAAAAGAGCAAAATTCAGGATGGATAACTGCCGAGTATTCCATGCTTCCCGGCTCCTCAGATACAAGGATATTTCGTGAAAGAGGGCATGTAAATGGAAGAAGCAAAGAAATTGAAAGGATCATTGGCAGGTGCCTTCGTGCCTCTGTCGACTTAAAAAAATTAGGCTTGAGAACAATCTGGGTTGATTGCGATGTTATTCAAGCTGATGGTGGAACGAGAACGGCAAGCATAACTGCAGGATTTGTAGCACTTTCCCTAGCCATAAGGAGACTAATGAAGGAGGGAAAATTAAGTGAAAATCCTATAAAATATAAAGTTGCAGCAATAAGTGCCGGAATTGTAAATGGAAAACCTCTTTTAGATTTAGCTTACGAGGAAGATTCTCAAGCAGATGTAGATATAAATATTGCCATGAACGAAGAAGGAAAGTATATTGAGATACAAGGCACATCGGAAAAAGAGCCCCTAAGCAGAGAGAATTTAAACATTCTACTTGACCTTGCTGAAAAAGGAATTAAAGAATTATTCAAGAAGCAGGAGGAGGCACTTAATGTGTAGATTCGTTGCCGTAATTTCAAAAGATGATATCCCCTTACAACCTTATTTTTCATTCTTATTAAATCAAGCGAAAAATGGGAAAAGGGCACCACATCCCGATGGTTTTGGATTTTGGATAAAAAGCAGCGATGGAAATTATATTTACAAATCTACATTGCCTATCTGGGAAAATAATGTTACTGTACCCAACGGAAAAATTGGATTTTTCCATGCAAGAAAGATGGGAGAAAGCGGGGCAAAGGTAGATATAAGAAATGTGCATCCATTCGTTCGAGATGGTGTGTTTATGCACAATGGAGTTTTAAGCATTCCAAAGAATCCAAAGGCAATAGGAGATACAGATACCGAGAGCTTTTTTCTAACCTTGCTTGATTATGGAGTTAAAGAAGGAATTGAGAAAATCATTGGAAATTACGATTTTAAATCACTAAACTTTGTGATGTATTATAAGGAGAAAATTTATGTTCTGCGACTTGCAAAAGAGATGCAGGAATATTTCACAATATTCATAAAGAGAGAAGGCGAGAGAATAATAAT
>WAKY01000107.1 GCA_015523135.1 Candidatus Aciduliprofundum sp. | reverse complement strand
TGCAAGGAGAGCAGGGAGAAATGCGCCACTGCCATAAACATATCATTGCAGATAGTCCAAGCTCTAGCCGTTTTAGGTGCTCCATTCCTTCCATTCACCTCGGAGAGAATTTGGAAATTTTTGGGAAATGAAGATTCCATATTCCTTCATAGATATACTGAGGCCATAAAGAATTTGCAGGTTGGCAAGAAACTCAACAAGCCCGAAGTATTATTCGAGAAGATAAAGAGAGAGGAGGAAAGGTATGAAAAATGGGAACAAATTGATTTGAGGGTGGCAGAGGTTGAAAGTGTTGAGGACCATCCCAACGCAGACAAGCTCTATGTATTAAGAATAAATCTTGGCAATGAGAAGAGAACCTTAATTGCAGGATTGAAAAGATTCTACAAAAAAGAAGAACTGTTGGGCAAGAAGATTATCATCATAGCCAATCTAGAACCTGCAAATTTCAGAGGAGTCAAATCAGAAGGTATGCTACTTGCTGGAGAGGATGATACCACTGTGGGCTTCCTAACCCCTCAAGGGGATGTGCCTCTCGGCTCCAAAGTTCAAGCGAATGGAATACAATCAAACCCCAAGGGGATTTTAAAGTTCAAGAAATTCCAGAAGATGAAAATGGAAGTAGTAAATATTGAAGGGGAGAATGGAAAAATCATTGCTAAAGGAAATAAAGATTATCCACTTGATTTCAAAGTGCCAGAGAATTGGATTGGCAAGCAGGGAGTTGTATTCATAGATAAAAAACCATTAATTCTCCACATAAGTGATGTTCTTATAGCTCCGGTAAAATATGTCAAACCCGGAGGAAAAATAAGATGAGAGTAGATATGCACACACATTCTATATACTCTCCAGATGGTAAAGTTCCAATAAAAGATATGCTTAAAATAGCCAAAAAAGTAGGACTGGGAGCGATAGCCATAACGGACCACAACGAAATAAAAGGAGCTTTAAAAGCAAAAAAACTTGGAATTTTAGAAGTTATAAGGGGAATTGAAGTATCCACAGAAAAGGGTCATGTTCTCGCCTACGGTATAGATTACAAAATCCCAAGAGATTTGAGCATAAAGGAAACAATTGAGATGATACACGATTTAGGAGGAATTGCCATAGCTGCCCATCCATATCGTTTTTGGTCAGGTATTGGAGAAGATAACGCTAAAAATCATAATTTTGATGGTATAGAAGCTTTTAACGGAAGATGCAAAGAAAGTTCAAATAAAAAAGCTAGAAAGCTTGCAAATATGCTTAATAAACCTTTCACAGCAGGAAGCGATGCCCATTTTGCAGATGAGATAGGCAAAGCAGGAATAATTGTTGAAGCTGAGAAAGAGGAAGATATTATAGAAGAGATATTGAAGAAAAATATTGAGATTTTTGGAAGTTCAAGAAATTTATCAGAAACTGTGAGATATGTAAAAAAGGCAGTAGGAGAATGGATTCAGAGAGGATTTAAAAAAATCTAAATTATACTTTCAAACTCTCCTTTAATCTTCTCTATTTCATCATAAACATCCTTTTCTGCCAAAACCACGAGAACACCTTTTTTACCAACTGAGGTTATTATGAACATTTTATCATCATCTAAATGAACTACAATTTTCTTTAATGCTCCGATGCCCATAGTTGCCGTCTCGGCAGCACCCAATATTATGGCACTCATGGCAGAAAAAGTATCCTCCTCATCAAAGCTATCTCCATCTATAAACATGCCTGTCCTGCTTATCAGGGCAACCTTCTCAACCCCCTCAATTCCCCTGATGCTATCCAGAACATCTTTTTGCGTAATAGACATCATTTTTAGTATGATTTTCGTAAATATAAATATTTTGCTGAAAAATGATGAAAATGAGAATCTCAAACTTAATATACATTAGAAAGTTTAAGGTGCTCAGATGAAAAAGCTTAGTGCAATTGTGTACATAGTTATAATTGCCTTATCAGCTCCTCTTTATTTACTTATGCTTAACAATTTAAATTCTATTCTCATTCTAACCGCAAACTTCATAGTTGGAATTTATCTCCTAGTTAAAGGTAGTGATTATTTTGTAGAGGGAGCTGCAAGTATAGCGGCTCATAAAAAAATTAGCCAGCACACAATTGGCTTGACCCTAGTAGCCCTAGCTACCTCACTTCCAGAGCTTGCTGTATCTACTATTGCATCTGCTTCAAATCATCCCATTACCGCCTGGGGAAACGCTGTGGGAAGTAATATAGCAAACATAGGCCTTGTGTTAGGTATAGCAGCGGTATTAATGCCATTGTCCCTATCAAAGCATGTGAAAAAAGATGCTGCAATTTTAGTAATTGTGACAGGAATTCTAATTTTAATAGTATCCATAGTTAGAGAGATCTCATGGTGGATGGGGCTGCTATTCATAGTCATTTATGGAGCTTACCTATTGGAAATAAGAAAGAGAAAGGAAGATGTTGAAAGTGTACCCATAGAGCATTCTTGGCTCTGGTCTTGGATATACACAATATTTGGAGCAATGGGCATTGTTTGGGGTGCTGAAATTGTGGTAGATTCTGCAGTAAATCTTGCGATAGTTTTGCATATACCCGAGATAATTATAGCTATTACGGCAATAGCGATAGGTACCTCTCTTCCAGAGATGGCAACAAGCGTAACAGCCGCACTAAAAAAGAAGTATGGCATAGCTGTTGGAAATGTGATTGGAAGTAATATATTCAACACGCTTATCGTCTTGGGCGGTGCGTCTTTATTCAATCCTATAATAGTGCCTATGAGCGATATAATTTTCAATTCCATATTCTTAGGGATATTCACAGTTGCCGCTGCTATAATGTGCATAAAGAAGAAGATAGGAAGGGTTGAAGGGTCCATATTAATCCTTCTATATGCAATATTCTTTACTTTCCTTCTTTACTACTCTTGATTCACATAAGACAAGAACTTGCTTAAAGGCATACCTTCATCCCATCTCAATATGAAATTTCCTTCCCTAGTAACGGGAAGTTTTGGAAGAATATCAAAAAGCAGTTTCATTCTGCCGCTTAACCCTTCCACAGGCAAAGCAAATATTCTCCAAGGATCTCCCCTATAGCCTTTCAAGCGAAATGCATAGAGCCCCAATATTTTAGCATTTTGACACTCTTCTAAAAACTTTTGAGCTTGCTCTTGAGCTCGAGAGCTAGAGTGGGTGAAAATTATAGTTTTGCTTGAAGAGGATTTAACTTCAATGGGAAAAGAGTAATCATCCCTAATGGCCACAAGATCTACACCCAAAGAGCCTGCAGCACGGAGAACCATAAAAGGCTTAAATTTTGAGCTTTCATACCATTTGAAATCCTCACCTAGAGACTTTTTAAATTTTAAAATAATTTTATCCTCCCCTGAAAGTATACCTTTAAGCTCTCTTTCATAAATTGAACCTTTGCTTCCCAAACGATCACCAAGAGAAAATAGGTAAGAGGAATAAATACCTTTGCGATGATTTTATATAGGGAATGAGCAATAAGCATTCATGAGCGATAAACACAAAGACATGGAATATGTCTTAAAGAACTTTTATCGCGTGCCCGTTGAAAATATAATGAACAAGAACATTTGGGATATGCCTATCCTCCCAAAAGACGCAACCATCGAGGAGATTCTTTCTCTAATGTCAGCAAGAAGACATGTGTGGATTGTGGATAAAAAAGGAAGCAAAAAAGTAATAGGAATAATTACTGAAAAAGATTTGCTGGATATTCTTGCTCCAAAAAGAGTACAGCCCTACGTTATTGGGGGCATAGATCTCACATCTCTTTTATTTGGAAATGTTAGAAAGGCTGAGGACATAATGTGCAAAAAGCTCATAGTCGCACATCCAAAGGATACAATTGAAGAAGCATTGGATAAAATGCGCTCATTTAAACTTCGCCGACTGCCTGTTATAAATGAGAATGGAGAGCTTATAGGAGAATTGACCATAAAATCCCTAATCATACAATTCAGAAAAGTCCTAAAATGGTACAGGATAACTAAAGAGTAATCACTCTCCATTTATCAAGCTATAATTTCTTTTTGCAGTTTCCCCGTTCGGATTTATTTTAATTGCTTTCTTTAGATACTTCTCAGCTTCTTCTTTTTTACCTTTCCTCATTAAAGCTCGTCCCATATTGTTCAAGGCAAGATAGCAATTTGAATTCCTCTTTAGAACCTTTGAGTATATTCTTATTGCACCATCCACATCGTTCTTCCTATAATACAAGTTTCCAAGATTAGTGAGGTAAAAATCATTATCTTCCATATTGAGTGTCTCTTTCAAAAATACCTCTGCATCATCAAACTTCCCAAGATGCATAAGAGATATACCAATTCCGTTGAACAACTTTGCATCTCTATATCCACTTTCAGCTATTTTCCTAAACAATGCGTAGGCATCCTCCCACTTACCCTCTCCTAGAAGCTTGTACCCTTCATCTATAATTTTCATAATTTTATCTTTTCTAACAGATGCGTATATAAGCCCTATTGAGAATATGATGTAAACTATAGTCGCTGTTATTATTATGGCAGTATCGTATATTCCAAAAGATCCGTTACTCTTTATTCTAAAAATCTCGTGAAATGGAGGTAAAAGAAAGAATGATACTGATAAAATTATAAATATTAAATTTCCTTCAAGGTCCAAAGTTTTCTTAGAGAGCAAGCATAAGCCTACAATTATCAAAGCAACAGAGAATGTGATTATCCCATAATCCATAATTAAAGAATAGGTGTTTAGAAGAGCTTCGATTGGAGGTACTATAGATAGCATGAAAAATCCTAAAAATATGAGTGTTGTATAACTCCATTTCCTATAGAAAGTATCCTTGCTAAGAAGCAAAAGAAGCAGTGAGATAAGAACAACTATTCCTCCAATAAACCAAGCGAAAAATGTTAAGCTTACACCTATAGCAAGAACTATCAACGCTAGCCAAAAAAGCTTATTTCTCTTACCACTTAGAAAAACATAGATAAACGTTATTATCAAGGATATTAACCCAAGCAGTATTATACTCTCAGCTGCAAATATAAATAAATCAGTATTCGGCGGAACTCCTGCAAGATATATTACCCACCCAAACAAAATTGTAAGGGTATTAAGTGCCAATATTATAGCAATATTTTTCTCCATCAACCCTTATATTGGACAATCATTATTTAAACTTTTCACAAATTTTTAATCCTTAATTGCAATAAAGAATTGGTGAAAAAATGAACAGATGGGACAAAAAATGGATAATCTTAGGGCATAGGGGATTCAAGAGCAATTTCCCAGAAAATACCATAAAGGCATTTGTGGAAGCAATTAAAGCTGAAGCAGATGGTGTAGAGCTCGATGTTTGGCTAAGCGCAGATGGTTATGCAGTGATAAGCCATGACGAGAATTTGGAGAGGGTATCGGGAAAGAATATAAAAATAAAAGATTCTAAATTGGAGGACATAAAAAAAGTGAATATAGGCAATGGAGAGCATGTGCCAACATTGGATGAAGTGTTTTCCAACTTGCCTGATGCTTTGATAAATGTTGAAATAAAGGATATTGATGTAGTTGATAGGAGCTTGGAAATCGTGAAGAAATGGAATGCAATGGATAGAGTTATGTTTTCATCTTTCAACATTGATGCTCTCAGAGAAATTAGAGAAAGAGACAAAGATGCCATTCTTGGATTGCTGATAGACAAGAGGGAGACAATACCAAAAATACCAAAATTAAAGGAAGAATTGAATTTATACTCTGTAAATCTTCCAATTGACGCTCTCACTATGTTTCCATTTGATGATTTCAAAAATACAATTTTATGGTTGAAAGGATTAGGATTGAAAATCGTACTTTGGGCTGACAATGATGAAATTTATTATTTGAACAACAACATTGATAAACTAAAAGATCTCGTGGATATAGTCATAACGGATAATGTAGCGAAGATGAGAGAGCATCTATCAAAAAATTAAAATCGTTTAAAAAATTAAAGTGAGGTATGATAATAGATTGCAAAACCATTGCGAAAGAGATTAGAGAGAATGCAAAAAGGGAGGCAAAGGGCAAAAAATTGTGGCTTCACAATATCCTGGTGGGCAACGATGAGGCCTCTTTGGTATATGCCCGTTCAAATTTAAAGCTACTTAGAAAATTAGATTTTGACGGAAAGATACATCATCTGGAAGAGGCAAGTGAGAAAGAATTGCTAGATTTGATTCAATCTTTAAACGAGGATGAGTCAGTGCATGGAATAATGGTAAATTTTCCACTACCAAAGAACATAGACCCTATGAAGGTTCGCAGCGCAATCTC
>WAKY01000106.1 GCA_015523135.1 Candidatus Aciduliprofundum sp. | reverse complement strand
TATACAACTAATGTAACTGTGTAATTTCCCTCTTCTTTGTATGTATGATAAACAATTTTCCCAGCAGATTTAGTTCCATCCCCAAAATCCCATATGTATGTCAGGATAAAACCATCATCCATTGAATTAGCACCAGAGAATTCTATAGGAGTATTGGTATATCCCTTTGATGGGGCAGTTATTATAGCCACGGGGGGATTATTTATATGGTGAGATTCTGTAGAGGCATAGTATATTGCAGGAACTCCTATGGCAAGAACCAATAGAGACAGAATAACAGCTGCTTTTATTTTGACTGTTTCCACCATTCTAACCCTCATGCATTTTTTAATATTAAAACATTAAGGCCTGATCCAAGATATGCTGAAATAAACAATTTTCCTATTAAGGTTATTAGCAAGGAGGAGAGTTTTCCTAACTCCATGAGCAACCCTGACAGCACGACTTATCTTCTGAATTTCTTCCTTCTCTGAAATTAAATGAACTAGATACTTAGAGTGTTCTTCCATGTTATTCTCATAAACTCTAAAATGAGTGCCATACTTGAATCCAGATTTAACAATCAAACCTCGCTCTCTCAAATCCCTGTAAATATCATAAACCTCTCCAACTTCTGGTGATCTTTCCACTACTCCTTTTTCTCCAAGATACTTAATTTCAAGCAAGCTCAGATGGCCCCAACTGCCCTCATTCCTCCCATAGGTTAAATTCTCAAAGTTCTGCAGATTTGAAAAAACAAAGGCTCTTTTTCCATATATTTCAAAATTCAACTTCTCTTGGGGAATTTTAAAATATGTTCCTTTCGGCTCTATAATATCAACCATGTAATATGTAACTTCTCCATCAAAATCAACAATAGAGAGAATTAATGGGTATTCCTTCCCCATAAATTCATTCACATCAAAATAATCCAAATCGGATAATGGGTAAAAAGCCATTGAATAGTTCTTACGACCAATAAAATATTTACCCTTATCTTTCAAAACATAGCCTCGGTCTCTCAAATCCCTATAAACTATGAAAAGAATGTCAAAATTTGATACTTCCTCAGAGGCTTTCTTAACAACATCCTCAAAATTATAATTTACAATGCCTTTCTCAGAGAGATAAGCTAATTCTACCCAAGAGAGTTCTATGCATTTCCCCTTTCTATTTCCAAAACCCCTTGAATAAAGCTTATCTGCAAGAGAGTTGCAAATTTTTTTATTCATAAAGCATCTTCCATTATGTATTTAAACACATCAACAACATTCTCCCCGGTCTTGGCACTTGTTAGAAAATACGGAACCATACCATCGGATAGCTCTTCAAGTTCATCTTTCCAAAATTGAGCCATGTACTTCAAATCGCTCTTATTTGCCACAAAAATCTTCTCACCCTTATGCCCGTTTAAAAATTGAGAAATTTGAGCCATCGTCTCTAATGTTCCTTTCCTTGTTAAATCTCCCACAATAATAACTGCCTTGGCTCCAGAGAGTATGGGCTTTATATTTTGCTCATAAACGCTAACATCCCAAATCAAGAAGGTTACATCTCCAAATTTCTTCTTGTAAGTACGAGATTCTAAAGTTTTTTCAACCTCGGGCTCAAATGTATCGTAAACAAACCTCCTAACTAACGAAGTTTTACCCACAGCTTTATCCCCGATGACACAGACCTTCCATATCTTTGGTGCCTTCATCTATCTCTCAATGGTATTAGCTATTTAAAATTTTTCAATTGTTTCTTTAGTAATCTTGATTTTTTATGCTCTATTCCTTCTCGCACCTTAATGCACATTCCCTTTGAGAATTTCTTCATCTCCACGCAATTCATAATCGCCTTGCCTATGGCCACTAAATTGTCCTCCTTGTCCACAACGAGGACCTCATCTCCAGGCCTTATATTCTCATCGCATCCCAACACAAATTTTGAGAACACATTCTTACCCTCCTTGTTAAACTGGGCAGAATCTTCATTCACAATTACTCTAAATTTTGGAAATGCAAAAGCCCTGTGCAATCTTCTCGCTCCTGCGAGCTTGAGAGTAAACAATCCATCTTCAGCACGGAGAGATGCAATATGCTCACCATCTACAACTACATTTCTTATCTTGCCCGTGTTCTTTGATTTTATTATTTTAATTTCTCCTTCAAATAGCGCATCGCCTGCACCTTTGGCAAATTGGTAATCTGCAATGCTCTTTATCTTGGCAATTTCAAATTCTTCCTCGCTCATACTCTCTTTAAATTCTGGCACAATCTTCCTCTCTTCCCAAGGAAATTCGCTCTGAGCAAATGGATAACTATCTTCAAGTTCTAAAGGCACTAGCCCGAAGGGTGTCTTTACAGCTGCATCTCTCGGTATAGTTTCCAAATTTGCACTCCAAGGCCTTGGAAGCTCTAAAATTACATGCCTATCAAATTGCCTTAACCTTCTTTTAACTCCTAGCACGAAGGGCCTATGCATACTCTCCTCGCCTGTGTAAAAAAATGCGTTTTTCCTTGATTTTGGCTCAAATTTCTCCAAGAATCTGCAATACTCCAAAATTTTACGATAAGCCCTAAGCAATTGGGGATGCTGCCTTGCACGGATCTCCGCATACTCCCAAATTCTCTCTTCAATAATTGCCTCTTTTATACGATTAATCTCCTCCATGCTCATATACAAATTGTGCTTTGCTAAAATCTTCGTTCTCTCCTCCTCAGGCATGGCTCTAAGCTCTTCGGGAGTGTAATTTTCTAAATAGGGAGAATAATAGGGGAAATACTTGATTTCTTTCAAATACATTGTGCCTTGGGGGAATAGAAGACGGTCATCTCTAGCGTATTTAATGTAAGCGGCAGAATCAAAGAAATCCACTCCTAAGAGGGCTGCAAGTGGAAAGAACATGGGATGGCCGGCACCGAAAAGATGTACTGGCTTTGAAGGATTTAGATATTTTTTAGCCATTATTATTGCTTCTACCACCTCAGCATAGCGATACTCTTCCATTAATGGCACAACTCCCCCAATGGGGTAATAATCAAAACCAATGCGATTCATAAGCTTTGAGGCATAAGCTCTCAACTTGGGGTATATTGATCCTTGTATTGGGCCAGCAAGAAGCATATTGCCCTTGTACTTTTTTGCCTCTTTTCCCCTCCGAGCTGTTTCATCTATGGCCTTCTTAACCTCCTCCTCCGTATAATGGGGTTCTGTGAATACATCAAGCATGGTGCCTATGTCCGAACCAATATCTCTCTGAAATTCTGCTATTTGCTTGTTTGTTACCTCAACATCACCATAGACATGCTGCTGAAAAGTACCGCTATCGGTCATAACCAATCCCGGAAAATCAAGCATACTATGCAAACCTTCCTTTAAAGCCCTCTCTCTCAATCTTGGAGTTTTCCAAATTATGTAAGAATTCGTTATTATTGCATTAACTCCAAATTTATTGTACATATCCCTTGGAGAAATCACAATTTTGTTAGGATTCACCACGGGCATTAAATTTGGCGTTTCAACTCCTCTAAATTTGCAAATTCTTGCAAGTCCGTCCCTGTGCTTTAATTCCATAATCGGAGAAATAAAAGGATGTACTTAAAGCCGATTCTTTATAACATCTATCAAATCTTTAACGCTGGGAATAACAATATCTGCACCATTCTCCCTTAGTTTCCCTTCGCTCTCAAGTCCTGTGAGAACCCCTATGGTAAATATTCCCACTTCTCTCCCAGATTGCATATCTGGCCAGTAATCTGCAACGAGGATAGTTTCATCCTTAGATGCGTTGAATTTCTTCATAGCTTCCCTTATCAATTCCGTTCTTCTGCGTCCATCTCCATATCCATCAAGGCGAGTATATACAAAATCCACATACTTATCAATTCCAAATTTGTGAAGCTCATCCCAAACTTTCTCAGCGGGCACCATTCTGCCAGTTGTAATCACGACATTTATACCTTTATCCTTCAAAAATTTGAGAACATCCTTGGCTCCATCAATTAACTTGTCCTTCTCGCACTCAATATCGTTGTAATGGGAAAGAAAATAATCCCAAAACTCCTTGGGTTCAACGGGCAAGTGCCTATTCAAAATATCATATGCGTAATCCCTAACGAATAAGTTCCAATCTATTGGCTCGGCACCAAAATGCTCTAAAGAGAGATTGAATATGCGATGAAAGCGAGGAAGAGTGTTGATTAAAGTTTGATCCAAGTCAAATATCACAAGTTTGAGCATAGAGGTGCATTGATACTGGCAATATATACCTTTCCCACATGCGAAAATTTATAAACCCCTTAAACTTTCGCCAAAGCATGTATTTAATTGTTGAGCAAGAGGATGTTATTCGCATTCCACCCCCAATGTTAGCTGAGGATATAGACCAAGTTATTGAG
>WAKY01000105.1 GCA_015523135.1 Candidatus Aciduliprofundum sp. | reverse complement strand
GCACAGATTTAGAATTGGTAGAAGAAATAGTTAATTCTGTAAAGAGAGAGATAAAAATACCTGTTTGGGCAAAATTAACCCCAAATACGAGCAATATTGTGGAAATAGCTAAAGCAGCGGAGAATGCAGATGCATTGGTATTAATAAACACCCTAAAAGCAATGGCGATTGATATTGATGCAAAGAGGCCTGTTCTGAAAAATGTGTTTGGAGGGCTATCTGGAAAGGGAATCAAGCCAATTGGAGTAAGGGCTGTGTACGAAGTTTATAGGGAGGTGGAGAAGCCAATAATAGGCGTTGGCGGTATTGAAAATGGTAGGGACGCAATAGAGTACATAATGGCAGGTGCCTCCGCTGTGGAAATAGGTACTGCTGTATATACGAGAGGGATAGGAGTGTTCGGGGAGATTGCAAAGGAAATAGAAGAGTGGATGGGAGAGAATGAATATTCTAAAATTTCCCAAATAGTAGGAATAGCACAGGTGAGATGATGTATAGGGTTGTAAAAATAGAGGAAATAAAAGAGGAAACACCAACGATTAAGACATTTTTCTTCAAGGACGATAGTAAGCCAGTGCCGGGGCAATTCTACATGATCTGGCTTCCAGGAGTGGATGAGTTTCCAATGAGCATATCTTACATAGGCAATAAGAAGGCATTTACAGTCAAAAGAATTGGAAAAGGCACAACTGCAATGCATAAATTGAAGGAGGGCGACAAGTTATGGATACGAGGCCCCTATGGAAGAGGATTCAAAATTGAAAATGGCTATGCATTGATAATCGGGGGTGGTAGTGGGATGGCAACCCTTGGCCCATTGATTGAAAGAGTGGAGGGGGATATCATAATAGCAGCTCGCACAAAGGATGAGCTTCTCTTTTTAGATAGATTAAAAGATAGAAATGTATATATCGCAACAGATGACGGCTCTGCAGGATTCAAGGGATTTGCCACGGAGCTTGCAAAATATATAATGGAGAAGAGAGATTACTCTATAATTTACACTTGCGGTCCAGAGATTATGATGAGAAAGATAATAGATATGGCAATTGAAAGGGGAACAAAAGTACAAGCATCTTTAGAGAGATTGATGAAATGCGGCATAGGAATTTGTGATTCTTGCAGCATAAATGGCTATAGGGTATGCGTTGATGGCCCCGTGTTCTCGGAGAAAGAGCTTGTAAAGATGAAAGATTTGGGAAAGTATAAGAGGGATAGCTCAGGTAGAAGGGTTCCAATATGATTTCAGTGCATTCCTTAAACAAGTGGTACGGAAACAAGCATGTGCTTAAAGATTTAAATTTAGAAGTGAAAAAGGGTGAGATTTTCGGGATTTTGGGACCAAATGGCGCAGGAAAAACCACGCTCATAAAAGCATTAACAGGTCAAACTCCTGCCAAGGGAGAGATAAGAGTTGCAGGAATAAATCCATTAAAAGAACCAATAAAGGTGAGAGAGCTAGTTGGCATTGTGCCAGAGAATGAAAGCGTTCCAAATTATCTTACAGTTGAGGAGTACCTATACTTTGTAGCCAAAATAAGAAAATTAGAGGAATCCGCAGCGGAGAGAATGATAGATGAATTTGACTTGGAAAATTATAGAAAGAATGTATGCAAGGATTTATCTAAAGGGACAAAGCAGAGATTGATGATCGCTGCAGCATTCATACACGAACCAAAATTACTCTTTTTAGACGAGCCCTTCATAAATCTTGACCCAATTTATCAAAAGAAGATTAGAGATTACATCATTTCCTATGCAAAAAAAGGAAATACTATATTTATGGCTACTCACATAATTGAACTTGCAAAGAAGATTTGCACAAGGGTAGGTATAATAAAAAATGGAAAAATCATAAAATTCGTAGATGAGCTTGAAAACTTGGAGGAAATATTTCTGAGGGAATTTGAAAATGATTAAATATTATCTAATTGAAGAGTATAGAAGGCACGCATCCATTGCAAAAAAGTACTCTCTTATAATTTTTCCATTATACATAATATTCTTCGTTGCCGTTGGTGCTTCATTTCTCAATGAGCTCTTTGCAATATTCCCATACAAGCAATTTATAATAATAAACACAGTAAGCACATTTATATACGGGTTTGGGGTGAGCTCATTTGAATTCTTAGGGAGGAGCAAGGAGAGAGCATCCATTACAACCATAATACCATATCTTCCTGTATCTCAAAAGAAAAATTATTTTTACTTATTTTTAAGGGATGTTATCTATTATA
Source organism: Candidatus Aciduliprofundum sp. (assembly GCA_015523135.1). Lineage (GTDB taxonomy): Archaea > Thermoplasmatota > Thermoplasmata > Thermoplasmatales > Aciduliprofundaceae > Aciduliprofundum. The sequence goes on along the minus strand of WAKY01000105.1, from coordinate 424 downwards.
CCCTCCTATTTCTAATCCCAACAATGATTGGTTTAACAATATCCATACCCTTCTCAGGATTGAGCATTTATCAAATTCTAATTTTCTCCCTAACTATTTTTATTTCAATGTTTCTTGGCTACTCATTAGGTTACCTCTCATTCTCGCTGTGGTACGGAGGAAGAGTTCTTTATTACATTCTTCTTTCATCCCTATTGATTTACCTATCCCTAGTTATGCTCTCAATTTCTCCCTTTCCTCCAGCTTCTTTCCAAATAAGCAAAAACTCGCAATGGCTTCTAATTTCACTTGTCTTTATTGCAATATTCTCAATAGCCGCATATTTATTAACTCCAAATGAGTTGAAAGATGTATTAAGGAAGAGAGGCATGGCTCTGAGAAAATACGAAAAAATATTCAAAGATATCAAACTTGCAAAGGAGAT
>WAKY01000104.1 GCA_015523135.1 Candidatus Aciduliprofundum sp. | reverse complement strand
CATACTTTCCCATCTTTTGCAGTATTCTTGCTTTTATCTTCATACCTTCCGGGGTAGTTTTTATATTTAAAGCTTTATCCACATACTCCATTGCTTTATCATAATTCTCCTGCTCCAAGAACTCCTTAGCCCACTGAAGCATTGATTCTAACTCTCCTGCACTGGGAAGGTACCTGCCCTCCCTAGCTTCTTTGCCCCTTTCCAAACGGTTAAATTCTTCTTTCAAGCCGAATTCCTCAAGCAATCTCTCAAAATCCTTGCCATCCATAATGGTTATGTCCTCTCCTAAATTCTTCTCTTCAAATTCTCCCGTTGTAATGATCATCCATTTAATCTCCACGCTCTCCACATCAATGAGCTCAAGAATTTCATCCTTGGTAACCTTGGGCTTACGCAGAAATATTATGACATAGTGGAGGCTCTTACCAGGAATGGGCATGTAAGCATCAAAAACTGCAATATTCTCTCTATAAACGCTATTTCTTATCTTGAACCCCATCTCGGATACAAGGCGATTGCATAAACGAACGAATTCTTCCATGCTCATCTTCTCCACCGCTTCAATCATCGATCCACCCCCAAGAGCTCTGCATCAAATCCCGCTCTTTTCATCCTCATCGCTATTTTCTTTCTCTCCTCCTGCATATCCAATTCCTTGTATATGCGGTGAAGAAGAATGTAAGAGTCAAGATGGTACCTATTCTTGCTTATTGCTTTTTCCAAATACTCAATGGCATCCTTGTGCCTTCCAAGCTTTACAAGGGAGAGAGCAAGCTTGTAATACACCTCATCCTTAGGATTCAATTCTGCCACATACATGTACGCTTCGGCTGCACTTTCGTACTCTGCCATGGAATAAAGGGTGTCTGCAAAATGCTCCCAAGAGGGTGCATCATCTAAAACCTCCATATACAATCTTTGTGCAGTATCCTTATCTCCCAATTCAAGCAAAAGATCTGCTTTCTCAAGAAGGTATTCTTTCTTACCACTTTTTGCTAAGGAGTCAATCAATTTCAAAGCTCCTCTTAAATTGCCTCTCTCTTTCAAAATATTGTACCTCAAAAATTTGCCAGCATCTCCCTCAACCCTCTGAGCGAACAATTCTGCAAGGGAAAGATAGTAATCGGGGCTAATCTCAAAATTTTCAAGGTAGAAAGCATATCTGCTATGGAAGAATAATGCTGCCTTTGCTAATATTTCAAAATCCACCTCCTCTTCATTTAACCCCTTTCTTGCCATATCATTAAGAGCAATAAGATTTTCATCACTTATTATTCCTCTTTCAATCGCCTCCTCAAGCTCAAAAATCTTATTGGGCGCGATGAAGCTCTTTCTCATCAAAAATGGATACTCTTCCATAATCTTATGGGTGCATTCCTCACACACAGGACGCTTAGATTCTCGCCCGCACATTATACAATTCACAAGTAATATAGTACTTTATAAGATAAAAATTTTCTCACACAAATTATTAATAATTGTCCAATCATGCTTTTATATGAAAGTTCTGGCCCTGCAATGCAAGAGATTTGAATTATTGAAAAAAATGCTAGAAGATTTTGATGTTAGATGCTTGGAAGATGCAGATGATGAGTTCTTGAGTTCCGTAGAGGTTGTTTTAGCGCATAGCTGGAGAAAATTGGAAAGCGTACTTCCAAAATTGAAGAATTTAAAGATGATTCAGGCATTCTCTGCAGGCGTGGACCATTATAATTTTAAGAAAATCCCTGAAAATGTCATTGTTTGCACAAACTCTGGAGGCAATTCATGGGGTGTAGCTGAGCATGCCGTTGCGTTAATATTTGCGGCATTAAAGAAGACAATTTATAGGCACAACGAGATGCTCAAGGGCAATTTTCCACAGATGGTAGAGTCAAAACTGCTCAGGGGTAAAATAGTAGGGCTAATTGGCTTGGGAAACATTGCTAGGGACCTAACTACAATGCTTCGGGGCTTTCACCCCCGCTTTATGGGAATAAGCCGCAGCGGAAAATGCGGTTTTTGTGATGATTTCATATTCGTTGGCACAGTGGAGCAGATTGATTTTTTGCTTGAAAATTCAGATATTGTAGTTCTAGCTCTGCCTCTAACAAAGAGCACGAGGGGGTTAATAAATAAGGAGAAATTGAATCTTATGAAGAAAGATGCAATCTTGGTAAATATAGCTCGTGGGAAAATTATAGTTGAGAAGGACCTATACGAATTCTTGAAGGAAAATAAAAATTTCACAGCAGCCCTAGACGCTTGGTGGCATTATGGTGAGAGATTTAAGCAAGATTATCCCTTTGAGAAACTTCCAAATGTCATTCTAAGCCCACACTGTGCTGGCTCATACGAAGGGTTCTGGGACGAGCTAACAATCTGGGCTGCAGAGAACATAAAACTATTTGCCCAAGGTAAGCCGAGAAATGTGGTGAGGAGAGAGGATTACATATAAGTTTAAATATTGCCAGAGAGATTTAGTTTAGTGCTTAAAATCGCATCTCCAGGAAGAGTTAATTTGATCGGAGAGCATACAGATTACTCCTTAGGTTATGTTATGCCAATGGCCATAAATCTTTACACTTTCTTGGAGGGAGAGAAAGCATCATTGGTAGAAATTTATTCGGAGAATTTGAAGAGCAAAAAATCATTCTATCTACAAAATTTAAAAAGGGAGAATGATTGGAGTGATTATATCAAAGGCATTTTCTGGATATTGTTAAAACATAACCACAATCTTCAGGGACTAAGAGGAAAAATATACGGAAACTTGCCAATTGGCTCTGGATTGAGCTCTTCAGCAAGCTTGGAGCTCGCAGTTCTTGAATTCCTAAATTTGAAGTATAAATTAAAACTGTCAAAAATGGAAGAGGCAATTTTAGCAAAGGAAGCGGAGAATGAATTCGTTGGAGTGCCCTGCGGAGTTATGGACCAGATGGCTGTAACATTAGGAAAAAGAGGATACGCTATTTTTATAGACACTGAAAATTTGTACTATGAATATGTGCCATTTCCAAAATTGTATATCCTGATTTTTGATACAGGAGTTAGAAGAGAGCTTGCCAATTCTGAGTATGCAAAGAGAAGAAAGATTGTAGAAAAAACATTGAACGAGTTAGGGATGAAAAGTTCCAAGTATGCGGAGCTTAAAAACCTCAACAAATTGCAGGAATTACAAAGAAGATTTTTAGGTTATATAATTAGAGAAAATCAAAGGGTAGTAGAGGCAAGAGATGCATTGAAAAATGAGAATTTACAAGAGTTTGGAAATATCATTACGGAGGCACATTGGGATCTGGCAAAAAATTATGGTGTAAGCTCTCCGGAGCTCGATTTCTTCGTTAAAAACGCGCTTAAATACGGTGCTCTTGGGGCTAGACTAACAGGAGCGGGATTCGGGGGCTCTGCCTTTGCAATATTTACAGAAGAGCCATCAAAAATAGGTGATGAAATATTAAAAGTGTACAAGAGGATATTTCCTCACAATGCAAGATACTTTGTTGTAAGCTCTTCGGATGGGGTGAGAGAGTGCGTTCATTAATTTTCCATGCTAACCTTCAATACGCAGAGATACCGAAAAAAGAGATGGAGAGGGTGATAAATAAATCTTACAAACCAACCATAAGTGCACTTTTAAAAAGAGATGTGCCCTTTGCCTTAAACATAACAGGATTCACCCTATCTCATATTCCAAGAGATTTAATTAAAGAGATAAAAGATGGAATTGAGAGCGGATTGATAGAAATCACAGGCACTTCCTATTCTCATGCCATTTTACCCCTTCTTTCTCTAAATAGAGTAAAAGAGCAGGTTGAGAGAGATGCGAAAATAAAAGAAGAGTTATTGGAAATAAAACCTATCTCTTTCTGGCCCCCAGAATTGGCCTATGACCCCATACTTCCTGCAATTCTCAAAGATTTAAAATTTGAGCATGTTTTTGTGGATGGAGAGGCGCTTCTATTCTCAAAATATATGAATACTGCAATAAAAAATTTTGAAGTACCATACATTAGGTTAATCAAAGCTTCCCGCGGCGAGAGAAAATACCTCAATTATTTTTTGGGTTTGCATAAACTCAAAAGATCCTTATCTTATGTTTTCGGAGGAAAAGCCCTTGTTAAAGGTGTGAAAAAAATTGTGGGTATTCCTGTGTGGCAGCCCATAAATATAACCATCTTGCTCTCTCTTGGGCATTTTCCACTTATGAATGAGAAAAAAGCTGCCAGATGGCTAAACCCCATAAAAGATGTTATGCTCTACGGCACGGATATTGAGTTTTTTGGATACATGCCATTTGCGGGCAAGGTTCTTAAAATAAGCGCCCTGATTGATTTCATAAAGAATAATAATATGAAAATGGTGCTTCCATCCAGATTGCCTATGAGTGAGAGAAAATTTTACCTAAAAACCTCTTCATGGGCTCCAGACAAATCTTTACGCATATGGAGAGAGGATGAGGATAATAGAAGATTAAATATGCTTACCCAAAATGCAAGGGGAGAGTATGCATTTATGGCCGAGAATAGTGATGCTCGCGGATGGGAGTCCATACCGGAAAGAAGGTTGGATGCTTTTAGAGCCATATACGAGGAATGGAGGAGAGAAAATGAATAAATATAGGAGAGCTGCATCCATAATTTTATTAGTTCTTATGGCAGCATTTTTAATGGCTGACCAGAACCTTCTACCACCAAACTACCAGCAGATTATGCAAGAGTTTGGAATAAGCGAAACTCAAATGGGTTTTGTATCTACAATATTCGTTGCCACCAGCGCACTCATAACAATAGTTTGGGGATACTTCTCTGATATAAAAGGAAGAAAAAAATTGCTTGTTCTAGGTGTGCTCTTAGGCGAGATTCCATGCTTTCTGACAGCCTATGCTCAAAATTACTGGGAGCTACTTGCATTAAGGCTCTTTACAGGCATTGGCATCGGCTCTATCATACCCATCGGCTACTCACTCATCTCAGATATGTTCTATGGAGATAAGCGTGGTAGGGGATTTTCCTATATACAAACTGCGTTTGGCTTTGGCACTCTATTTGGCATGATTATGGCCGGAGTGATTGCGAGCTGGAGAACTCCGTTCATATATGCTTCAGTACCAAACTTCATTCTTGCTCCCCTGTTTTATATAGTGGCAGAGGAGCCAAAGAGAGGTAGTG
>WAKY01000103.1 GCA_015523135.1 Candidatus Aciduliprofundum sp. | reverse complement strand
GCTTATCCCTCTCTCCATTCTTTGTGCGTATAACAAAGAGATGATAAACAGATTTTCCATAGGTATCTTTAGGAGGCAGGGCTATCTCTTCTACATCTCCAAGCAATCTGCGATATAGATCTGCAATCTCTCTTCTTCTCTCATTCCATCCATCTAACCTTCTTAATTGCACTCTTCCAATAGCAGCATTAGCGGTGTTTAATCTAGCTGTATACCCAACATATATATGCGTGTATTTATCCTTCCTACCACAATCTCTCAAACTTCTTATCTTCTCTGCAGCTTCATCATCGTTCGTGGTGACCATTCCTCCATCTCCACCAACAGTCATATTCTTAGCAGAATAGAAAGAGAACGCTCCAAAATCGCCAATAGATCCTAGCTTCTTACCCTTCCACTCTGCCCCGTGTGCTTGGGCACAATCTTCAACAAGAACAAGGTTATATTTTTCTTTTAACTCCATAAATGTATCCATATCTGCAGGATGCCCATAGAGATGCACAGGCATTATTCCTCCCACTTTCTCTTTTCTTAGAATTTTCTCACTTTCTTGAGGATCTAGGATATAATTTTCTAATTTTATATCTGCAAAGACAGGCATCATATTAGCATGGATAATTGAGTTTGAAGTTGCAATGAAGGTAAACGGAGTAGTTAAAACCTTGCTACCCTTTTTAAGCTTTGAACCTAATAATGCTAAGGATAATGCCATAGTACCCGAGTTCGTAGATATCGCGTGCTTAACCCCAATATATCTTGCAAATTCTTCTTCAAATTTAAAAACGCTTTCTCCCATAACCATTTTCTCATTCTGCCATGCTTGTATTGCTGCTTCAATCATCTCTTTATCCAGCTCTGGCCACATAAGATGTATCCTAGCCATAAATTTCACCTTCTTACATTATATACTTCAATTAAATAAATTTTTATCCGAAGTTATCCAAATAGATTATATCATTTCACCAAAAATGTTATCTATTACCCTTTGATTTTCTCTTTAATGCTTGATTACCCCACTATATGGATAGATATCAAAAATTCCCACGAGCCGTTACTCTTTAAATCTCTTATTAAAGATTTACCTTACAGATTTTATATTACCGCTAGAGATTATGCAGAAGTTACTGCTCTATTAGATAAGTATGGAATGCAATACAAAAAAGTGGGGAAATATCACGCTAAAACCAAGGCAACCAAGGCACTATATCTTGGAATTCGTAGCTTGCACCTTGCACTTATAGTCCCAAAATTTGATTTTTTTCTCTCTCATGGCTCAATTTATGGTATTATGGCTAGCAAGATAAGGGAAAGAAAATCTATAACTATAACAGATAACGATTTTTACAATTCTACAAACAAAATCATTTACAAACATAGCAATTTTATGATCGTTCCCAAGTATTTGCAATATAATAAATTTAAAACTCAAAAAGTGCTAACTTTTGATGGATTCAAAGAGGATATTTACATAGCAGATTTTGAGCCAGAAAAATGCAAGAAGGAAATACCTTTTGATGAATACATAATTATAAGACCTGAAGCTTATAAGGCATATTATCTAGAAGGCTCAGTAAAAACTCTCGTACCCGACTTAGTAAAATTATTCTCTCAGCAAGGTTTTAACACTGTCATATTACCACGATATCCAGAGGATAGAGAAAAGTATTTTAAATATGAAAATGTGTTCGTTCCCAAATATCCAATTAATGGACTATGCGGTGCTTGGTATGCAAGGGCAGTGCTCACAGGCTCTGGTACACTGGGAAGGGAGGCTGCATGCATGGGCGTACCCGCAGTATCTTTCTTTCCTGGAAAAGAGTTACTATCAGTAGATGCAGAACTTATAAAAAGGGGCTGGTTATTTCACTCTAGAGATGCAGATGAAATTGTAGAGTATGTGCTCAATGCCAAGAGCAGAGATCAATCTTTAGAGCGCTCAAAAAAAGTGAAAAAAGAGATAATAAAAATATTAAGGGATATAATAGGCGATTAATATGAAAGTTGGAGTAATAGGATTGGGCTATATAGGATTGCCAACAGCATTGCTTCATGCAAATGCAGGGCATGAGGTTGTGGGAATTGACATAGATGCAAAAAAAGTTGAAAAATTGAGAAATGGTATTTTGCCATTTCAAGAGAAGAGATTAGAAGAGCTATTTGAACAAGCGAAAAAGAATTTCAAAGCTACCACCGATTATTCTTCTCTAAAAGATGTTGATGCAATCATAGTTAGCGTGCCTACCCCTATGAAAGATAGAAAGATGATGGGAGATTATGTATTTAATGCTATGGATATGGTTGGAAAAAATCTAAAAAAAGGGCAGCTTGTAATTTTAGAATCTACAGTTACTCCAGGAACAACTGCAGGGAAGGTTAGGGAGATTTTAGAGAGAGAATCTGGGCTAAAAGCTGGAGAGGACTTCTTGCTTGCATACTGTCCAGAGAGAGCAATACCGGGAAATACAATTTACGAGATGGTGCATAATGACCGCATAATTGGGGGAATAGATGAAGAGAGTGCAAAAAGAGCCAAAGAGCTGTATTCAACTTTCGTTAAAGGAAATATATATACAACATCCTCCACAGTGGCAGAGATGGTTAAAGTGGTGGAGAATACATACAGAGATGTAAACATAGCATTAGCAAACGAATTGGCGAAAATTGCAGAAAAGATAGGTGTGAATGTTTACGAAGT
>WAKY01000102.1 GCA_015523135.1 Candidatus Aciduliprofundum sp. | reverse complement strand
ATTACCATATTAACAACAAAATCTCCATCTCGAAGATGGTGATGAAAACTCACTGTCATTCCATCCTCAAGTCCAACTTTTTTTATGACCTCTTCCAAAGAGTTTATAACCTTGCTTCTGCTTCTTGGAGCCATTCTTATAAGAGAACCTGCGCGCCTTCCTTCTGGGGGTGTCTTCAAATCTCCTGCAAATGGCTTAAACCTTTGCCCATTTATCTCGCTTGGCACTTCACGACCCACTGCATTTATTGGCATTTAATCCACCTCCGCAAGAGCTAAAATTTTTCGGGCTCTTTCAACAACGGGAGGATCTATCATCCTACCATTTAGAGATATTACAGCTTTACCTTCTCTCCTCTCGGCTTCCTTAGCTGCCTCAATTATCTTCCTTGCCTCTTCTATTTCTTCCTCTGTAGGTCTGAAAGCTCTATGTACTACTTCAATCTGATTTGGATGTATTACCCCTATTCCATCAAAACCCATGTATCTGGCACGCTGAGCATATTGGTATAGAGCATCCATATCTCGCACATCGCTAAAAACAGTGTCCAAAGCTTGCTTCTTTTCCGCCTTGGCAGCTAGAACTATCTCGGCACGAACATAATCAAGAATTAGTGCCTTTTTCCTCGGAATTCCTAAATCTGCGGTTAAATCCTCGCCTCCCCAAGCAAGAGCAACAACACGGGGATGTGTTGCAATTTCCCTTGCATTCTTTAATCCCCTAACTGTCTCAATAATTGGCACAAGTTTCCTTGGTTCAATTCCATTTTTATCTTCAATCAAGCTCATCTCTTCATCAGCAGTATCAACATCATCCAAGCTTTCAACCTTGGGAAGATTTATTACATCGCAATATGGCAGTATCTCCTCCAAGTCCTTCTTCCAATAAGAAGTGCCTATTCCGTTTATTCTAACCCATTTCTCACTTACTCCAAAGTTAACATTTTGAAGAGAGTATTTTACCAATATCCTTGCATCAAATTTTTGAGTTATTGGCACAGAATCCTCAAGGTCAAGAATTACAGCATCCGCTCCATACAATCCTGCATTCTCCACTAGATGTGGATTATTTCCCGGGATATATAGACGAGTTCTTCGCAGCTTCATATCTTCTCACCCCTATACTTTCTTATGGCTGCCTCTAATCTGGCACGTAGAACCCAATCTAAAGCTCCAGAATCTTCAACAATTATCTTTGCTTCAATTCCCCTTGTTAATTCTTCCACCGTATCCCTTATAGCTTCTCCATACAATCTCTCAAGCTTGCTCTTGATGATTACTTCTCTCTTTCCATCTTCTATGCTCACAAAAACATCGCCTTTTTCATGCGTACCTGCTTCAACCATAATTAGGAAATGACGAAAGAATATAAAAAAGTGAGGATTAACATATAAATAGAAAAATTTGTATTCGCCTGCGTGAGAATAAGCCCTTTCAGTTCTCTACCAAAGGATGCGAGGCGGCTCATAATTTATTACGCAATAGCGCAGCCAGGGATAATAGGGTTCGTAATATTCAACGCCTATCTCTTCCTCCTTGGCTATTCGCCCATGTATGTTGGCTCGGTAGTTAGTGGAGCATCTCTCCTCACAGCAATTCTTCTTCCAATCCTTGGGCATCTCTCAGATAAGAAAATAAACGCAAAATATTATATGATAACCACTGAAGCTTTAATTGGAGCAGCATTCGTAATATTCGGACTGGCAATAAACGGGCTCTGGATATTTGCGGGAAGTGTGATATTCTCCACAGCCATGCTCTTTACTTTTGCCTCCAATGTTTACGAGAAAGAGCTTTATCCAAAAGATTTGCTTGAAGAAGCATACATATGGCACTGGATAGTACCTTCCGCCGCGGGTATTTTAACTTATCTTGCTGCTTTTGTCTACTTTTCACTCATACCAAGTGTGGAAGCTGCACGATGGTACTACATAGCCCTTGGGTTGGCAGCTCCACTTTTCATATCTTATATTTACTTTGCACTTCCAGATATGCCCACATATCCCGAAAGGGAGAAAATAAAAATTCCTAAGGGCTTAATTGGCATCGTGTTGGTATCAATCCTCGCTTATCTCCAGGCATATTTTCTATACGATATAACTTTAGACAATATCATCATAAACCATTTCGGATATGGACTTTCGATAATAGTACTTCTCTCGATAATCGATAACCTCTTTGGCCTCTCCTCTGGATTCTTAAAAGCTCACATCCCAAAAGAGCATTTCCCAAAGATGCCTTATATTGCTATGCTCTTACTGTCAGTACTGAGTTTTCTGCTCTTCATGCTGCATTTTAAGGGATTGGAAAATATATGGATATTTCTTATTATTTATTCTCTACTCTCCTTAGCTTGGCCTCTGTGGCATATGAGCTTCAAACCCATACTTCAAAGAAAAATTCCAAAAGAGCATAGAGGTACAGTATTTTCCAGCATTCAATCAATAAATAGGCTCGTGGGAATTCCACTAGCTTTTCTAATTGGAATAACAATCACCTATCTCGGTGCCTTCTCTCCTCTGCTAATATCATCCATACTCGGCATATTGACTGCTCTAACTTTAAAATTAGTGCTCAATGATTAGCCCTTAACTACACCCAATGGCACCATCTTTGCAACTATGCGAGATATTCCCGCACCTTCCACAGCACGCACTACTTCGTTAACATCCTTGTAAGCATCTGGTGCTTCTTCTGCTGCTACACGATTGCTTGCACTTCTCACATATATGTGTTTCTTCTCCCACAATTCTCTCTTTACTTCCTCTCCTCTAAATTTGCGCAATGCGGCGTGGCGGCTCATAACACGACCAGCTCCATGGCATGTGGAGCCGAAGGTCTCTTCCATTGCCTTCT
>WAKY01000101.1 GCA_015523135.1 Candidatus Aciduliprofundum sp. | reverse complement strand
TCAATGAAGATTACGCTTATGTTTTCAAAATAGAGAGTCACAATCATCCAAGCGCTGTAGAACCCTATGGAGGCGCAGCCACTGGAGTTGGGGGGATAATAAGAGATATTCTCAACATGGGCGCAAAGCCAATAGCCCTCGTAGACCCTCTGTTTTTCGGACCTCCAGATTATCCCTACGAGAAGCTCAATCCAGGGATAAAGCATCCTTTATACCTTATGCAAGGGGTAATAGCTGGGATAAGGGATTATGGCAACAGGGTTGGAATACCAACAATCGCAGGCATAACTTATTTTCACGAGGATTTTGTCAACAATATCTTGGTAAATGCTGGATGCTTAGGAATAGTTAGAAAGGATAAGATTGTTAGGAGTGTAGTGAGCAAGGCAGGTTTAAAATTTGTTCTAATTGGAGGACGCACAGGGAGGGATGGAATACATGGTGTAAATTTCGCATCTAAGATTTTAACTGAGAAGAGTGAGGAAGAGAGGCAGGCAGTCCAGCTTGGAAATCCTATAATAAAGGAGCCACTAATTCACGCAATTTTAGAGGCAAATGATGCAGGGATAATAAAGGGCATGAAAGACCTTGGCGGTGGAGGATTAGGAAGCGTGATAGGTGAGATGTGTCATGCTGGAGGAGTTGGGGCAGAGGTGCACTTAGATAAGGTACTATTGAAAGAGAGGAATATGGCCCCTTGGGAAATTTGGGTAAGCGAGTCGCAGGAGAGAATGCTCCTTGCAGTTGAGGAGGAAGATATTGAGAAGATAAGGGAAATCTGTGAAAAATGGGATATTGAAATGAGTGTGATAGGGCAGAGTGTAGAGGGAAATTACCTTGATATATATTGGTATGGAGAACACATTGTACATTTACCACTTGAATTTGTAACTGCGGGAGTTGAGTATGAAAGGCCTTATAAAATCAAAAAAATTGAAAAAATGCAGGAAATTCCCAAAGAGCCAAATTATAGAAATGTGCTTTTATCTCTTTTAAGCTCGTACAATATAGGGAGCAAAGAATGGATAATCAGGCAATATGACCACGAAGTTCAAGGTAGAACTGTGCTCAAACCTCTGCAAGGAATAATCAACTACGAAACCCATGGGGATGCAGCCATAATAAAACCTCTGAAGGACTCTTGGAAAGGGCTTGCAATAACAACAGCTGCAAATCCCCAGATAGGAAAGATAGATACTTATAAGGGCGCACTCTATACGGTGGATGAAGCCATAAGAAATCTTGTAGCCGTTAGTGCTCGACCCCATAGCTTCTCCGATGGCTTAAATTTTGGAAATCCTGAGAGAGAAGAGATAATGGGAGAATTTCACGAATCTTGCCGTGGATTAGGAGATGCTGCTAGATTCCTTGGCATACCCTATGTCTCTGGAAATGTGAGTTTTTACAACGAGGCATTTGGAAAGAATATACCTCCCACGCCTGTGCTCATGGCAGTTGGAATAATTGATGATATAAGAAAAGCAATAAGCACGGATTTCAAAAAAGATGGAAATTCAATATACCTTGTGGGAGAGACAAGGGAGGAAATGGGAGGTAGCGAGTATTACAAGCTAATCGGCGCAAAAAGCACAGTGGCTCCTGAAGTAAATTTAGAGGAGCTCAAAGGTAGAATGGAGGAGATATTGAAAGCTATGAATGAGAATTTGATTGCATCCTGCCATGATATATCCCATGGGGGCTTGGCAGTCGCGCTTGCGGAGATGAGTATAGGAGGAAATATAGGAGCGGAGATAGACCTCTCTTCCATGGGCTTTATGCGCGCAGATTTCAAATTATTCTCAGAGAACCCAACGAGATGGGTGTGCGAAGTAAAGAGAGGAAAAGAAGAGGAATTTGAGAAAATAGTAAAAGCAAGGAGAATTGGTACGGTTGAAGGTGAGAATTTGAAGGTAAGGGATGGAAATCGCTGGTTATTCAACATACATACAAATATTCTGATAGAATCTTGGCGCAATGCCCTAAGGAATTATTTGGGGTGAGGATATGAGAGTGGCTATACTTCAAATTGAAGGAACAAATTGCGAAGAAGAAAGTTATATTGCATTTAAAGAATTGGGACAAGATGTGGAGTATCTGCATTTAAATCTCTTAAAGAAAGGAAAGAGAAATTTGGAGGATTATGATATTCTATTCATCCCCGGTGGATTCTCTGCTGGAGATTATGTCCGTGCAGGAGCCATATTTGCCGCTAGATTGAAAGCTATTGCAATGAGAGCATTAAAAGATTTTGTGCATGAGGGAAAGATAATTATCGGAGTATGCAATGGTTTTCAAGTTTTAATTGAACTTGGTCTCTTACCCGCTGTGGATGGTATAAGCGAAAAGCCAGAAGCGGCTTTGATGACAAACGATTCAAACAGATTTGAGTGCCGCTGGACATACTTGAAAAAAGAGAATAAGAGCATATTTACCAAAGGTATGCCAGATATAATCTCTCTCCCAGTGGCCCATGCTGAGGGAAAATTTGTTACAGACAAGAAAACATTAGAAAGGATTATAGAGAACAAGCAAATTGCATTCAAATATGTAAAGCCAGATGGCTCTAAAGCAAATTACCCTTGGAACCCAAATGGCTCTATGGAAGATATAGCCGCCCTAACTAATCCGCAGAGAAATGTACTAGGCATAATGCCTCACCCGGAGAGAGCTTTCTTCCATTATCAACATCCAGATTGGAATAGAAAAGAGAGGGAAAGAGGAGATGGTTTCTGGATATTCAAATCTATAATTGAGAGCAAGTATTAAATACACTATTAATGATTTAGAGATGGGGTAGAGATATGGAAGATCCTTTGGGTGTAGTTGCTACGATAATAAATGCATTGCTTTTTCTTTTTATATCATTATACATATTACTATTTAAAAGAAATAAAGATGCCTCTCACTATTTTTTCTCAATTATGACCTTTTCTTTATTTATTTATAGCGTTCTAGAGGCATTTAAATTTGCCGGGGATTATAATTTGGCTCTTTGGATGGCAAAAATATCACCTTCCTTTTTAGCCCTTGCTGCCTATTTCTTTTTGCTTTTCACTTATTACCTTAAAATAGGATGGGATAAAGAACTGGCAATTCTCTCATTTTTGCCGATAATATTTGCTGCAGTATTCTCCTTTGAATATTTGATAGAAAATATAAGATATACACATTTTGGTTGGGTTGAAATTTTTAATTTTTACTCTTTACTCCTATTTTCCATTCTTCTTACAGCATACTTCTTGATAGGGCTTTGTAATCTAGTTATAATCTATAAGAACATAGAAAAGGAACTAAAAATCAGGGTACTATACTTTATAATTGGTGGAATAGCAGTAATAATATTTTCATCACTCTTTATACTTCAAATAATTGAAAATGAGTACTTCCTCCCATTCTTAAATCTATCCTTGGTTTTCTTAGGTGTCTTATATTTTTATGCACTTCTAAAATGACGTTAAATGCCCAATAATTTTCTAGCTTGGGGTGACATCATATCAGGGCTCCATGGAGGATCGAAAGTTAAGTCTATATCCACATCTTCAACTCCAGGAACCGCCTTAGCCTTTTGATAAACATCTGCAACTATTGCATTGGCCAGTGGGCATGTAGGAGTTGTTAGAGTCATTTTAATATACACCTTTTTACCATCAATAACTTTAACTTCATAAATCAAGCCAAGATTTACAACATCCACCCCAAGTTCAAAATCAATAGCTTTTTTAAGAGCGTCCCAGACCTCTTTCTCCGTAACCATATTCCGAAAGATTGCAACCACATATTTAAATTTGTGGATAACATTTATATCTTGCTTACTATTTCCTCGTGAGGTGGTATTATGGTACAACTTAGAGAATGTGAGAAGCACGGTCCATTTCGGGGCGATGTTTGTCCGATTTGTGGTGAGGAGGGGAAATTTCTGCTTAATGATTGGGAGCTCACAGCCATAAGCAGAATGCTTGCAGGTATCTTAAGACATTTTCCAGAGAGGTTTGGTGTAAAACTTGATGATAGGGGCTGGGCAGATATTTATCAAATTGTGAAGGGAATCAAAAAAAGGCATCCAAGGTTCAGATGGCTAAAGGATAAACATATAATTGCAATTGTGCTTACAGATGATAAAGGAAGATACCAACTTGATATGGAGAATAAAAGGGTTAGGGCAACATATGGACATTCTATAAAAGTTGATTTATCCGATTTACCCACAGACAACATCCCTGAAAAATTGTATTATCCTACAACAGAGGAGGAGTATGAATACATAAAAGAGATCGGTCTTCAGCCAGGGGATAGGAAGTGGATACATCTAAGCAAAACATACAGGGATGCTTATATTGCAGGTTTACACCGAGTTGAAGAACCTATAATCTTAGAAATTGACACAGAAAAAGCCATAAAAAATGGATATCAAATATACAGGGCAGCCAAAACAGTCTTTATAGCTTCCCAGATCCCACCTGAATTTATAAGCATTGCAGAGAAGCTAGATATTGAAATACCAGAAGAGGAACTGGAGAAAATTGAAGAAGAAAAAAGAAGAAGGGAAAGAAAATTACAAAGGGAAATGGAAAAGAAGGAAGAAAAAAGTTTAAAATAGTGATTTAGATTATCTTCCCTCCTATGGGCCGGTAGATCAGCCCGGAAGATCGCTGCCCTTGCAAGGCAGAGGCCGCGGGTTCAAATCCCGCCCGGTCCATTTTTCACTTTGCTCAAAATGTCCAAGGCTTAGTCGCATCATAGATGCTCCTCCCGCCCGGTCCATTAAACCCTTTTCTTAAGAAGAAAGATGCTTTACCCTCAAAAGATTTTTAAAGGGAAGAGTGTAGGGGGAGAAACTGCAGGTGTCTCTCCCTAATAAGGCTCTGTGTTAGTAGAACATCATAAATATGCTAATGACTAAAAAATGATAAAAAATTATTCAATAAGGATGTACACTCCCCCATAGACAGATGAAATGTTTTCTATCTTTTCTTTTAGTGTTTTGCGAGTATCTTCCTTTAACCAAGATGCTGAAAGATCTATAAGTATCACTGGCTTGTATACTTGCTCCAATAGAGATGTGATTATAAATTCTATCATTTCCATATGTTCTTTATTCTCTGGATTTAATTTATTTTTACCGTTTTCTTTACTTATCTCATAAATAGATGTGTTTTTCAATTCATGCTTTTTCTTAAAATTCTCTGAATTCTCAGATATAAAGGCAACGCCTGTATTACCAGACTTTACTAACAAAATAAATTTCTTATAGGCTTCATCCTTCTCCATTTTGTATATGCCCATATCTGGCATTTCCTCGCTTTCAACTGCTTCTTCTTGAACTGGGGACACCAAGAATAACCTGTATCTATGAACAGTATATATAATGAATAAACCAAATATTGAAAACGCAAGTGTGTTTAGAGGATACATATTTATATTCATCATTGTAGGTACAAATGATGTTAAAACTACCATAAAGAACATTATCAAAAATCCAACAAGGGTTATAATAATTTGATTTTTTATAATAAACATATCTACCCCCTTGAGCTTTATTACAAGAATGCTTATCATTATCAAAGCAGCTATAAAAGCCCAAGTTGCAAAGAATTTGTGTAATAAGGAAGATTCCAATCCCCAAATGGTTATCCCTAGTGCATTGTATGGGTTTACCCCTTTAATAACTATATTTCCAAGAAGACTATTGAAGGGTATAAGTGCAATTCCTATAAGAGAGAAGATAAACAGCATATAAAATGTACTTACGAGTCGATGTTTTCATTTTTATTCTATAAGGGTAATCTATAGCAAAATGTATCAAGCCTGCAGGTGTTAAAAATATTCCAACACAGAGAGTTAACGCACCCAAATATGCAAGCATCTCATCATTAGGTGGTGAACCTGCAATTCTTTCAACTAATTCTCCAAAGCTCCATATAAAAACTCCTAAAAACATCACGAAAGCAGCAAGGTTACCCGGTTTTTTGATATCTGCTTTGAGAATAAGATAAACCAGAACTGCACTTATCATCGTGGCCACTAAAGATATGGAAGAGGCATATGTGAACCACATAAGGGATTAATAGAAATAAACCTTAATAAATTTTCCTTATAAAATAACAAATCACCGCAAGTTTTTTGGTATATCTTGCAATACCTATCAAAAAATACAGGAGGATGTAAAAATTGAGTGAGCAAAAATCAATGCCTCCTAAAAAGAGAGGCAAAGTTACAATAGATGAAAAGAGATGTAAAGGATGCTGGTATTGCATTGAATACTGCCCTACAAAAGTTCTAAAAGTCTCCGAGCATTTGAACGAGAAGGGTTATCATCCACCAGAGCTTGTTGAAGAGCCACCAAGTAAGGTTTGTATTGCTTGTCATCTATGCGAGCTCTATTGTCCAGATTTTGCAATAGTTGTGGAGGAGATAAAATGAAGCCGGGCTATTATTTTTGGAGTGGTGATATAGCTGCTGCAGAGGGGGCAATTGCAGCTGGCTGTAGATTCTATGCTGGATACCCAATAACACCTAGTAGCGAAATAGCGGAAAGGATGGCACTTAGATTACCACAAGAGGGGGGTAAATTCATAGAAATGGAGGACGAAATTGGCTCCATAGCGGCTATTATAGGAGCATCATGGACTGGAAAGAAGGTCATGACTGCCACGGCAGGCCCTGGAATATCTCTTATGAATGAAAATATTGGTCTGGCAGCTATGACAGAGGTGCCCATAGTTGTTATAAATGCTATGAGAGGAGCTCCTTCCACAGGATTGCCAACACTCATAGGCCAGGGAGACCTAATGCAGGCAAAGTGGGGCTCTCACGGCAGCTATGAAATAATATCGCTCTATCCAGATAGCGTGCAAGAAACATTTGATTTAATGATAGATGCCTTTAACTATGCTGAAAAGTATAGAGTGCCTGTGATGTTTCTCATAGATGCTATGCTTGCGCATATGTATGAGAAAATCTATGTTCCACCAGATGATGAGATAGTTAGAATTGAAAGGAAGAGACCAACAACTCCTCCAGAAGAGACACTGATTTACAAGGCAGATGATGATCTTATACCTCCTATGCCAAGAATAGGAGAAGGATACAAGATACACGCTTCTGGCTTAACCCATAACGAAAAGGGATATCCTGAATTAACACCCCAAGCCCAGGAAAGATTAGTAAAAAGATTGAACGACAAGATAAGAAAGCACGCAGAGGAGATATGGAAAGTTGAAGAATATAAAACTGATGATGCAGATATTATCGTAGTTGCCATGGGAAGTGAATCAAGGAGTGTTAGATTAGCCGTAGACCTTGCAAGAAGGGAGGGGATAAAAGCAGGAATGCTTCGCCTAATCACCATATGGCCATTTCCATACAAGTTCATAGAAAAATACAATGTTCCATACATAGTTGCAGAGATAAATTACGGGCAAATATACCATAAAGTTAGAGAATACACAAGGGATGTAGAGCTCCTTCCAAAGATGGGGGGAGAGATTCATAAGCCAGATGAAGTTCTTAGAGCAATAAGGAGGGCGGTACAATGAACCCAATGGAAGAGATGAGAAGGGAGGAAGAGAAGCTTTTGCGTACCGATAGACTACCTCATGTTTGGTGTCCAGGATGCGGTATAGGAATAACACTAAATGCATTCTTGAGAGCCTTTATAAGATCAAAGATAGATCCAAATAAACTCGTGGTAGTGTCAGGTATAGGATGCACTGGCAGAGCGGCAGGTTATGTGAATGTGGACTCGTTCCATACAACACACGGAAGAGGCATCCCATTTGCAGTAGGCATAAAATTTGCAAGACCTGATTTGAATGTCGTGGTATTCAGTGGAGATGGAGATTTATTTGCCATTGGAGGCAACCATTTTGTGAACGCTGCCCGCAGAAACCATGATTTGCTTGTAATAGCAGTTAACAACTTTACCTACGGAATGACTGGTGGACAGCATGGACCTACCACGCCTACAGGAGCATACACAACCACAACCCCATATGGAAACCCAGATAGGCCATTCAACATACCTCATTTAGCAATATCCCTGGGAGCACCCTATGTGGCAAGATGGACAACATATCACGTGAATCAAATCCAAAATAGCATATATCACGCATTGCACAAGAAGGGATTTAGAGTTATTGAGGTAATATCCCAATGTCCTACAGTTTATGGTAGAAGAAACGATATGAAAACTCCGTTAGAAATGATGCACTATTTCCAGAAGAACTCTGTGAGAAAGGATGATGCTTCATTTGAAGAGTTAGAGTTAAGTTACAACGGAAAAATCGTAGTTGGTGTATTTAGAGATGTTCAAGGTATACCAACTTACGAGGAAAGGTATGAAGACATAATAAGGAGGGCTAAAAAATGAGAATTGAGATAAAATTCGGAGGTTTAGGAGGTCAGGGAATAATTACAGCAGGATACATAACCGCAAAGGCGGCTGCAATTTACGATGGAAAAGAGAGTGCATTTACCCAAGATTACAGTGCAGAGGCAAGGGGAGGAGCTAGTACAAGTGAGGTCATCATCTCAGATGAAAAGGTCACCTACCCTCAAGTTATTAAAGCTGATTATTTAGTACTTATGAGCCAGAGTGCTTACAGAGATTATCTTGATAAGTTGAAAGAAGGAGGCACATTGATAATTGATGAGGACTTGGTAAAACCAGATGAGAAAGCAGAGAATTTCAAAATATACAAGATTCCAGCAACAAAATTCGCGGAGGAGATTGGAAACCCAATAGTTGCCAATATTATAATGCTTGGATTCTTCACGGCAATAACGGGAGTAGTATCCAAAGATGCCATGTGGAAATCAATAGAGGAGAGAATACCCCAGAGATTTCTAGAACTCAACGAGAGAGCGTTCTTAAAAGGATATGAGTACGGAGAAAAAATGAAAAAGATGTAAGTTATTTCAGAAGCTCTAAAAATTTATAGGATTCAACACCTTCATTAAAACAGTAATGTATGGTGTTGAATTCTTCCTTAAATTCTTTTACATCTTTCTTCACACCATCTATATCTCCATCCATTGCAACCCTCTTTATCAACTCTGCAACATATCTCATTTCACCCTCTTTCATACCCAACCGAGTCAATTCTTGCACACCAAGCCTTATACCACTTGGATTCCTAGGTTTCTTTGGATCATCGTAGGGCAAAAGATTGTAATTGCAGATTATATTTGCCTTTTCTAAATCCTCAGCAACCTTTCTTCCACCACCCTGAGCAACTACATCCACAAGAACCGTATGGCTCTTTGTAAATCCGTTTTTCTCTCCAAGGACTTTAAAGCCTAGCTCGTATAATTCTTGAGCCAATACTTGAGCATTCCTCACAATTTGATCCGCATACTGCTTTCCAAACTCAATATGCTCGGCAAGAGTTATGGCAAGGGCAGCCATATGGTGTAGATGATGATTGCTCAAAACTCCTGGAAATACTCCCCGCTGAATTTTCTTCCAAAACTTATCTCTTTTTTCATTATCTCCTGGAGGATTTGCCAATATAATTCCTTTCTGTGGTCCAGGAAGTGTTTTGTGAGTGCTTCCAGTCATAACATGGGCCCCTTCTCTCAAAGGATCCTGAAACTGTCCGCCGGCTATTAATCCAAGAACATGGGCCCCATCATACCACACAGTCGTATCCGCTTCTTGAAATGCATCCTGCAACTCTTTTAAAGGTGCAGGGAAGAGAAAAACACTCATTCCAAAAAGGGCTACCTTGGGCTTTACTATCTTTATCAATTTTGCACTCATATCAACATCTATATTCATCTCTTCCACATCAAAAGGATACTCTATTTTATTAACTCCCCTCATTCCAACAGCTCCAAATTTTGCACTGCTTATATGTGCACCACCTTGCAATGGAGGACCTGTTATGACATCTCCCGGATCTGTCAATGCAAATAAAACTGCTTGATTCGCATTTGTTCCGCTTATTGGGCGAACATCTGCATAATCCACCTTAAACAATTTCTTTGCAAGCTCTGTGGTTAGTTCTTCAATTTGATCCACATAGATATTACCCTGATAATAACGCTTACCTGGAAGACCTTCAGCATACCTATTATGTAAATCCGATATCAAGAATTCTTGAGCCATGGGGCTTATCAAATTCTCAGAGGCTATCATGGGGAGAGAATTGCGAAACCACTCTGTATGTTTTTTAACAAGTTCCCTTATTTTGAGGGCATCTTCTAAACTCATCAAATCACCGGGGGGATATGGAGATCAGTTATAATAAATTTTTATTATGCAGTAATTCTATGAACTTTTTCATCCATTCTGCCAAGTCCCCTGGATGTCTTGCAGATACCAAATTTCCATCTACAGATACACCATCTACAAACTCTCCACCAGCTGCTATCAAATCATCCTTCACTCCGTACCAGCAGGCTATTTTCCTTCCTTTTACAACCCCAGCAGATATTAGAACTTGCACACCATGACATATTATAGCCACTGGCTTATTCTCATTGAAGAAATGCTTTACTATATCCACCGCTTTTTCCTGCAACCTCACTCTCTCTGGAGATTTTCCACCAGGAATTACGAGTATATCAAATTCTTCTGGATTTACATCTTCGTAATGCATATCTGCCCTTAAACCATAACCTCTCTTTCCCTTGAGCTCTTTCTGGGAGGATGCTACGAGAACATCTATTCCCTCTTCTCTTAGGCGATGGTATGGGTAGAATAGCTCTAAGTCCTCAAAATCGTTTTCTGCTAGTATTAGCGCCTTCATAATGGGATGTAAACTTGCAAATATTTATGATTTACTCATACCAAGTTTTATATGATTCCTTTTTCATAATCTATCAATGGCATTCAACACATGCATGCGTGATTGCTACGATACCTGCTCATTGATAAGCGAGATGAAGGATGGAAAAATAAGGGTTAGGGCAAATCCAAAAAATAAGGTAACTAGCAATTTTCTATGTCCTAAGGGGGCATTGCTTCCAAAGTGGCTATACAGCGAGGATAGAGTAAAAACTCCATTAATTCGCACCGGGAAGAAGCCATCTCTGGCATTCAAATCAACATCTTGGCAAGATGCTATACAAATTATATCTAAGAAAATGAAAGATGTAATTGCAAAATATGGGGCAAAATCAATCCTCCTTTACTACTATTATGGTGATAGGGGCTTTGTAAATGCAAATTTTCCACATAGATTATTCAATTATTTAAACGCCAGCATAATTGAAGATACGATATGTGACCGCTCTGGAGAGGAGGCCCTAAAAGATGTTTACGGCACTGCGCAGGGCATAGACCCTGAGGATTTGGAGAATGAAAATTTGATAGTTTATTGGGGAATAAATGCTGCATGGACAAATATGCATGGATTCTATCTGGCAAAGAAATTTGGGCTTGATATATGGAGTGTTGATGTTATAAGGACAAAAACTGCAAAAATGTCAGATAAGTTC
>WAKY01000100.1 GCA_015523135.1 Candidatus Aciduliprofundum sp. | reverse complement strand
CAGACAAGCTTTTAGAGCTTGCAAAGAATTTGAGCAAGGAAAATTTGAATGATATACATAGAAATGCCAAAGATTTTAAAGATCTCGTATTGAAATTGAAATCATTGGCAAAGGGAATAGGAGATACCACCGTGGGTATATTTTTAAGAGAAATGATAGAAATTTGGGATAAGGCAAGGCCCTATCCAACGCCCCTTGCAAGATTAGCCGCTAAGAATTTGGGCATTAGGGATATTGAGAATTACTGGAAAGAAAATCTACAGGATTTGGAGTATGCAAAATTTGAGTCAATGCTAGCCCTAGCCCAGATAGGAAAATTTTGCAGGAGGGAGAAATGCTCTCAATGTCCTGCTAGAGAGATTTGCGAAAAGAGATTTAACAAAGGTGTTAAATAGAATAATTCGGATAAGTATCCTATGAAAATGAGGAAATTATCTGCCGTGCTTACTTTGATTATAATCGCAGTAATTATAGGCGCCTTTGTATTTCAAGTGCTTATAACCCCAAAGGAGAATTATGTTCCTACTCCAAAGATAAACCTGCATTCGCAAAATCTCAATTTAAGTTGGAATAATGGAGGGGTAAATGAGGAGAATCTAAGAAATGTTGCCCTTGCCTCAGGTAACTTTGGATTAGCTCTTTTCTCCCAGATATTCAATGTGAGCAACAACACAGTAATTTCGCCCCTGAGCATTTGGCTCGCATTAGCGATGCTCTATGAAGGAGCAAGGGGAAATACTGCGAAAGAAATGAGAAATGTGATGTATCTCCCAGAAAATAGGACGATATTGGAGGAGAACATACATTGGTTTATTGAGAAATTTGAAAATCACACAGAGAATTATACACTAAGCATTGCCAACGCTCTATGGGCCCAAGAAGGTTCTGATATAAATAATAGCTATGTGCAAATTCTGCAAGATTATTACAATGCATATTTTCAATACTTGAATTTTGGAAATGCAGAAAAAGCTAGGAGCATAATAAATTCTTGGGCTGAAAATTACACAAATGGAAAAATAAAGAATCTGCTTCCTCAGGGAAGCATAACCCCAGAAACTATAGCTGTATTAACCAACGCAATATATTTCCGTGCCATCTGGAGATACATATTCAGGGAGTGGGAAATAAGTTCGGGGTCCTTTTACACGCCTGAGGGTAAAGTTATAGTGGATATGATGCATATGTACCAGAATCTCCAATATACAGAGGATAAAGATGCTCAGATTTTAGAGCTACCATACAGAAACTGTAGTCTATCTATGCTCATTGTGCTACCAAAGCATGGGGCTTTAAATATCAACATTGATAAGATTATGGCTTGGAGGCAGAGCTTGAAGTATGTAGATGCAAACCTCTCACTACCTAAATTTGAGATTCATGCAAACTACAAAATTAAGAAACCTCTAGAAAGAATGGGTCTAAAGAGCGTGTTTACCTCTTCTGCAGATTTAACTGGTGTTTTCCCATACAGAGGGATATATGCAGAGGATGTTTATCACAAGACCTATATTTCTGTTAATGAGAATGGCACTGAAGCGGCTGCCGCAACTGCAATTCCTCAGTCATCAGCGGCTTCACCTTTTCCAATAGTAGATTTTAATGCTAATCACCCATTCTTTTTCACGATTCAAGATAGGAAAACAGGTGCCATATTCTTTATGGGCTGGGTAGCAGATCCTATAGCAGAATAAAAAGTTAATAAGGCATAATGCGATGTTCACCTATGAGCATGGTGGACATAAGTGAGAAAAAGGATGTGCTTCGCATTGCAAGGGCTAAGGGAACAATAGTGCTAAGGAGTACAACGGTTGATGCCATAAAGAGGGGAGATATAAAGAAGGGAGATGTTTTTGAAACTGCTAAGGTTGCTGGAATGCTAGCTGTAAAAAACACACCGAGGATGATTCCCCACTGCCACCCAATTCCTGTGGAGTTCATAGATTTCAATTTCAGAATTTATGGAAATAGAATTGATGTAGAATGTGAGGTTAAGGCACATTACAAGACGGGTGTGGAGATGGAAGCTTTAACCGGAGTGAGTGTTGCCTTGTTAACAATCTGGGACATGGTAAAATACTTGGAGAAGGATGAGAATGGGCAGTATCCAATGACCCAAATTCTCGGCATAGAGGTAGTTGAGAAGAGAAAGGAGGAGTGAATATGGGAGTAAAGGATCATAAAAAGCACACTTATAGTTTGAGAATAGGAGTTCTAACTGTTAGCTCTACGAGAAACAAGGATACAGATGAATCAGGAAAGATAATTATGGATGCCATAGAGAAAAATGGGCACAAGGCTTGTGGCTATGATGTTGTTAAAGATTCAAAATTGGATATTCTCAGAGGATTATTCCACTTACTACCAATTTGTGATGTTGTGATTTTGAATGGAGGCACAGGCATAAGCCCCAAGGATGTGACTGCAGAGACAATAAAAGCGATTTTAGATAAAGAGCTTGTGGGCTTTGGCGAGATTTTCAGGTTAAAGAGTTACGAGGAAATAGGCACAGCAGCCATGATGTCCCGCACTATTGGAGGAATTTGCTGTGGAAAACTAATATTCTCAATTCCCGGCTCAAAAGGAGCTGCGAAGACAGGATGCGAGGTCATATTTAGCGAGATAAATCATATGTGGTACGAATTAAATAAGGAGAAAAAATGAGAAAATTTTGGATAATTTTGGCAAGCGTACCCTTAGCTCTCACTCCCTTTACAGGATTTACTTGGTGGATCTTTTCCATTTTTTCTCTCCTTGTGTATTTTCGTCCGAAAATTGGGGATTGGTACAAGAGAATTGCCCTACCTTCTTGGGCAAAATTCATTCTTCTCTTTTTGCTCTTTGGATATCTAACTGAAATTTTTGCAATAGTAGATAATCTACCAAGGCCACTAGCAGAGCGTGCCTTATTCAGTCCGTATCCTCTTACTGACCTCTATCTTGCATTTGGCTATTATCTTGCTTTTGCTATAGTTTGGTACATAATTTTGAGAAATTTCAAATTCAAATATTGGGAAGTATTCATAATAGGAGGCTCATTTGGGATTCTATTTGAACAAAGTGGGAAAATTCTTCTATCATTCAACTTCCTTGCTTGGCTTTATGTTTTCTTGGTCTATGGCTCTTTTCAAGCCAGCGTGCCTGTAATCTCAGAAAATACTTTAGGAAAAAGGGAAATCTCAAGGGCTAAAAAGATAATAATGGGGATAATTGCAGAAGCTTCAGCATTTATGCTTGCAGCAACTTTTCTATGGCTCTTAAAATTGCCTATAAAATAAAAAATTATTGAGAGAGGAAAACCTTGTAGGCACGATATGCACTCCATATATCCATTTTGCTAGCTATCTCGTATGGGGAGTGCATTCCTATTACGCCCGGCCCCATATCCACAACATCCATTCCGTACTTTGCAAAGAATTTGGCTATCGTGCCTCCACCACCTTCATCAACCTTCCCAAGCTCTGCCACTTGATAAGGTACCTTGTTCTTTTCATATAAGGCTCTTATCTCAGACATAAATTCCGCGGTAGCTTCACTTGAACCATACTTTCCACCATGGCCCGTGTATTTAGATATTACCACTCCATATCCTGCCTTGGCTGCGTTGGGTATATCATGCACACTCTTGAATATTGGGTTTATAGCTGCACTCACATCTGCACTTATTGCCTTTGTTTTATAGAGAATCTCAAGGAACTCGGCATGGGTGTAATTCGGTTTTACTATGCTCAAAACTTTGGCAAGGACATACTCTAGGAAGTTGCTCTGGGCACCCACATTCCCATCGCTTCCAATCTCCTCCTTGTCGTAAAAGAATGCTATGCTTGTGTATGTGGGCTCCTCTACTTCTAGAATTGCGCGGAAAGATGTGTAGGCGCATATTCTATCATCTTGGCCATAGGCACCCACCATACTTCTATCAAATCCAACATCTCTGGGCTCCTCTGCAGGCACTATCTCCAAATCAGCTGAGTTGAAATCCTCCTCCACAATACCGTATTTCTCATTGAGATACTTTAGCACATAGGTTTTCACCTTCTGCTTAACATCCTTATCATCTATGGGAATGTTTCCAACGACCAACTGAAGCTCTTCTCCAGTTATTCCGTCAAAGAGTTTGCGTTCTCCCTGAACCTTCCTTGCAAGATGAGGTAAGAGGTCTGGTATTACAAACACGGGGTCGCCAGGATTATCGCCTACCCTTATATTTATCCTCTTCCCATCCTTTGTATAAATAACTCCATGTATTGCCAATGGTCTAGAAACCCACTGGTACTTCTTTATTCCTCCATAGTAATGAGTTTTTAGAAGTGCGATAGATGAATCTGAATCTTCCCACAATGGATTTGGCTTCATGTCAATTCTGGGAGCATCAATATGAGATACAACCAATCTAAACCCGTCTAATGGTTTCTTGCCAACAACTCCTAGAGCAAGGGCTTTTTCCCTGTTAACTATATAAAATTTATCTCCAGGAGATAAACTTTTCTTATTGTTTATATCTTTGAATCCCAATTTCTCAGCCAAAGATACCATGAAATCCACAGTTTCTCTCTCAGTTTTAACTTCTTTAAGGAATTTTTTGTAATCATCTGCAAATTTCATTGCATCCTTGATCTCTTTTTTATCTAATGTAACCCACATACTTTCTTTCTTCATGCTCAATTTCTCCTCAATATTCTCCTTTTTCTTTGCCATAATAACCACCTCTATTGCGTGAGCATGCATTTACTTAATTTAAAACTTTTGAATGTTTTTATTTTTCAACCTTTATGGCAGCATAACCCACAACTTCATTCATAGGTTGTATGCCTCCACTTGTGGCATATTTTAAAAGTGTTGCTTTTCCACCGATAGCTGTTAACATGGCTGCCACGGGTCCATATCCACACATAGTTATATTGTGCTTGTAAATTACATCATAAAGGCCCTTTATATCCCCTTTAACTATCTTCTCTATAGCCATAGCATCATTGGTGTATGCTTTGTTCTTAGATACATAGTGGGAAAAATCAGAAGAGGCAATAATTACAACATCTTTATCAACAATGGCCTCCTTTATTACCTCTCCAACCTCTATGGCAATTTCATAATCTTGTAATAGCATTGTTATTGGCACGAATTTTATCTCTTTCTTGAAAAATTGTAAGAATGGTAGCTGCACTTCTATGCTGTGCTCGTATCTGTGCGCATAGTTGTCTACATCTATAACTCCTTTAGCTATATCTTTAGCTAACTCCCTATCGATTTTCACTTTTCCAAATGGTGTAATAAAATCATCCATGGCTATAGCAACGCCAGAGCCAACTCCATAATGATTTGGACCTATAATTATAAAACTTTCTGGAAAGCCATCTAAAGCAAGAGCATAATAAAAATGAGCGGCCACAGGACCTGAGAACATATATCCAGCATGCGGTACAACTCCCCCCTTTATTCTCCTTTTTCCATCAGGAACTAGGGAAGGCACAGAGCCAGGGCCAATAGGATGAATAAAAAGTTCATTTACCATCGTTTCTAGCTCTTTTCTCTCTCCCGGATAGAACTGCCCTGCAACTGCCGGGTACCTCATAGCGGTGCCTCAAAATCTTCTATGGTGTATTTGTATTCTTCGTTGCTCTTTATTATTCCCTTCTCCTTCAGTATCTCCCTTGCAAGAAGCCAGTATATAAGCGCGAGAGCGCGGCGACCCTTATTGTTTGTGGGTATTATTAAATCCACATAACTTGTGCGATTATTGGCATCGCATAATGCAACTACAGGTATCTTTGACTTAACCGCCTCTTTTAAAGCTTGAGTGTCTGCAGCAGGGTCATTGATGAGTATAACCTTTGGCTCTATGTAGTTTGGAAGCTTTGGATTTGTTAGGGTGCCTGGTATAAACCTTCCTGGCATAACTTTAGCTCCTCCAATTACCTCCGCAAATTTTATTGATGGTTTTTGTCCGTACTGCCTTTGGGACACTACAAGGATATCCTGAGGATCATACCTTGCAAGGAACTTTGCGGCCATTCTTATTCTTTCATCTGTCTTTGTTACATCAAGCAGATAGAGCCCATCGTTTCTAACTTTGTAGATGAACTTCATCATGTCCTTATTTCTCACTTGTGTTCCTATATGCACGCCCGCCGTGAAGTATGTGTTTTCATCAACCAGTAATTCTACCATTTTTACTCACCTTTTAGTTCCTCTTCAATTCTTATCATCTCATTCAATTTAGCTATTCTCTCTCCCCCTATTGCACCAGTCTTTATAAACTCTACGCCAAATGCAACTCCAATATGCACTATGCTTGTATCACATGTCTCCCCACTTCTATGGGAAATCATAGTAGCGTAGCCATTATCTTTTGAGAACCTTATTGCCCTTATGGTATCAGTTAATGTTCCTATCTGATTTGGCTTTATGAGAACTGTATTTGCAGCCCCTTTATCCACGCCTATTTTTATTCTTTCCACATTCGTAACAAATATGTCATCACCAACAACATAGGCAATGTGCCCAATTCTCCTGGTTAACTCGGCAAAACCATCAAAATCCTCCTCATCCAGAGGGTCTTCCACAAGATAGATGCCATAATTCTTAACTATGTCTTCCACGAAATCAATCTGCTCCTCAGGAGTTAAAACTTTATCCTTATAATGATACTTTCCATCTTTGTAGAATGAGGAGGCTGCAAAATCCAGTGCTGGTTTTATTTCTATCCCATATTCCTCGCTTACTTCCCTTACTGCCTCTACTACAACTTCAATAGCCTCAATGTCACCCATGGGCGCAATCCATGCCTTTTCATCTCCCAAACCTATGGATATATTTGGAAACCTCTCTCTTAATTTCTCACCAACTTTTTTATGCACAAGTGCATTTGCAAATACATTATCCTTTGCAGAATTGCTAAGAGCCATAGATAGCATCTCTTGAATTGTTGTGCCTCCCACAGCATGCTTTCCTCCACCGAGCACATTGCCCACTGGCCTTGGTATCCTATTTGCAAAAGCACCCCCCAAATATTGGTAGAAAGGTAAGCCCATTGAGTTTGCAGCTGCCTTGGCTACAGCCAAAGATACGGCAATTGCAATATTCCCTCCGAGCATTGAGAAATCATCGGTGCCATCAATTTCGTGAAGCATGGCATCAATATCCTCCTGCTGAGTTGAATCCATGCCTATAAAATTGTCCATTCTCTCCTTAAAATACTCAATTCCCTTATCTATCCCACCTGAGGGATAAGCTTTAACTT
>WAKY01000099.1 GCA_015523135.1 Candidatus Aciduliprofundum sp. | reverse complement strand
TGCGAGGGGTGTGTATTTCTACTCTCCTCATGAAATTGTGGGGATTCTGGATAGGAGCAATGCTGGAAAGAATGCAAAGGATATATTTCCTAAAGGTAGAGATGTGCCTATATACGCACACATATCTCAAGTTCCAGAAGATTATGATGCACTGGTAATAGGTGTTGCCCCCATAGGTGGAAAATTGCCTGTGGAGTGGAGAGATGAAATAAAGATTGCCCTGAAGAACGGGAAGATGGTTATTTCTGGATTGCATGATTTCTTAAGTGAGGATCCTGAGTTGAGCAGTATTGCAAAAGAGAGTGGTGCTAAGATATGGGATGTTAGAAAACCTCCTAAAGAGTTTAAAGTGGCCGATGGTAGTGGAAGAAATGCACCTACGATTCTCGTGGCAGGTACTGATTGTAGTGTGGGTAAAATGATAACAACTGTTGAACTTTACAGAGAAGCTATGAAAAGGGGTAGAAAAGCTGCCTTTGTGGCTACTGGACAAACTGGTATAATGATTGGAGCGGATGCTGGCTATGTTATCGATCGCATACCTGGAGATTTTATGGCTGGAGCGATGGAAGAGTTGGTAAAGAAATTTATGGATTATGAAATGGTATTTGTGGAAGGGCAAGCTGATTTGACGCATCCGGCGTATAGTGGGGTAACCCTTGCAATTCTCCATGGCTCCTATGCAAAGAAAATAGTTTTAGCTCATGATCCAACCAGGAAAGATCATCATGATTATGAAGGATTTCCAATACAGAGTTTAGAAAGGTCTATTGAATTGTATGAATCTCTTGCTGAGAGTGTATCTGGAGGTAAGGTTATAGGTATATCTATAGATGGAGAGAAAATGAGTGATGAAGAAATAATGAAATTCAAGGAGAAGGTAGAAAGTGAGCTTGGATTACCAACAGAGGATGTTTTACGTTTTGGTGCAAGCAAATTCTTTGAAAGAATGTTTAAATGATTTAGTTTCTCGCAAAATATTTTTATCATCATTCACATAACCCACTATGAATGTTATTGCAGGTAGTGCATCTATAAGCCTTGGAGAGAAGGTTGCAGGAATTCTTGGTGAAAAATTTATAAGACCCCATGTGGAGCATTTTCCAGACGGGGAGATCTATGTGCGCATAGATGGAGATGTGGAGGACGAGATTGTGCTCATCCAGACCACCTATCCAAACGAGAAAATCATAGAACTCTTTTTACTTCAGGATGCCCTCAGGGAGATGGGAGTGAAGAGAATCATAACGGTCATACCTTATTTCGGCTACTCTCGTCAGGACAAGATTTTCAAACCCGGAGAGGCCATAAGCGCCAGGGCGATGGTGAGGCACATAGAGATGAACGCCGATTACTTCATTGGCATGGATTTGCACTCGGAGAATGTGCTAAAATGGTTCAATATACCCACCGTGCATTTGCACGCCACGAAGCCCATAGCGGAGTGGCTGAAGTCTAAGGGAGTGGACATGGTCATCTCGCCGGACAAAGGGGGATACAAGAGAGCAAGGTACGTGGCCAACGAGATGGGTGTGGAATTTGATTATCTCGAAAAAACTAGGCTGAGCGGGACTGAAGTTATAATAAAGCCCAAGAATCTCGATGTGAATGGTAAAGTGGTGGGCATAGTGGACGACATAATCTCCACAGGAGGCACAATAGCCAGGGCGGCTGACCAGCTGAGGGAGCAGGGAGCCAAGAGGATATACGCCGTCTGCACCCATGGGCTATTCATAGGGAGGTCTCTGGAGAACATGCGCAAGGTCAACGATTTCGCAGCCACGGATACCATAGAGGGAGCCAACAGTAAGATAACAGTAGCAAGCGTGATAGCGGAAGCTATAAGCTCAATGGGGGAGAACTGAGGTATGGATGAGCTAATAGATGTGCTCAAAGAGGCGAGAAGGGTTGTTGCTCTAACAGGCGCAGGCGTGAGTGCCGAGAGCGGGATACCCACATTTCGCGGCTCGGGAGGTCTCTGGGAAGGATACCCCGTGGAGAAGGTTGCCACCATGGAAGGATTCGAGAAGGATCCAGCTTTAGTTTGGAGATTCTACGATGAGAGAAGGAGAAATATAGCGAGGGCAAAACCCAACAGGGCGCACGAGGTTTTGGCACTTTTGGAGAATTTTTACGATTTCTGGGTGATAACGCAGAACATAGATGGCCTGCACACCAGGGCTGGGAGCAAGAACGTCATTGAGATGCATGGGAATATATGGAGAGTTAAATGTATAGAATGTGGAAGGAGGTATTACAATTACGATGTGCCCTTAAAGAAAATCCCCCCGAGATGCGAGAGATGTGGTGGCTTGCTTCGTCCTGATGTAGTTTGGTTTGGAGAGCCAGTTTATGATGTGGATAAGGCCTATGAACTATCGCAATCATGCGATGTTATGTTTGTTATAGGCACATCAGCTCAGGTTTATCCAGCCGCTTATCTACCTCGTCTGGCTTGGAGCAAAGGGGCAAAAATCGTGGAGATAAATCCTCAAGAAACACCAGTCAGTA
The DNA here is from genome assembly GCA_015523135.1 of Candidatus Aciduliprofundum sp. Taxonomy (GTDB): domain Archaea; phylum Thermoplasmatota; class Thermoplasmata; order Thermoplasmatales; family Aciduliprofundaceae; genus Aciduliprofundum. The sequence continues at coordinate 4,928 of WAKY01000099.1, read as the reverse complement.
GATATGCAGATTTTGTGATAAGAGATAAAGCAACTAAAGCTCTTGATGAGATTTATCAAGGGCTACTAAGAGCATTCCAAGAAGAATGAGAGCTGCACCGATAAATCCCTTGGTACTCAAGCTCTCACCTAAAAATAAATATGAAAATATTCCTGCAAATACTGGCTCTGTTGTGTATATTATAGCTGCATGGGATGATGGTAATACCCTTTGAGCATGAGTTTGTACTAATATGGCAAGAGCAGTGGCAAATATTCCTGTAAATGCAACTCCAAATATCATCAGCCAGCTCCAATATACCCTAAATCCTTCAATAGTCCATCCTCCCAATGAGAATATGAACACAAAGGCAAGTTCGATTATTGTTAGAGTATTTGGATCGTGTATTCTACTATACTTTGCCACAAGAACAACTTGAATAGCGTAGGCAATGGCACAAAGAAGTGTTAAGAAATCTCCAAAGTTTATGCTACCGCTTATGTTTGATATCAAGTATAATCCTATTAGAGATAGGATAACTGCGATGGATACCTTTGTGGTTATTTTCTCCTTTAGCATTAAAACGGCAAATAGGGGAGTAAATATCACATATAGCCCCGTTATGAATCCAGAATGAGATGATGTAGTGTATTTTAGCCCAACTGTTTGAAAGAAATATCCCAAGAAGAGAAATATGGAAAGAATTAGACCTGGAATTAAAGTATTTTTGCTATTTTTTAAACTTTTAAATAGAAAAATAGCAAGAGTACTAAATCCAAGCAAGAACCTCAATGTTATAAACCCTAGAGGAGAGATATAATCTAGGGATGCCTTTACAAGAGGAAATGTGGCACCCCATACTACACACACGAGAAATAGTGATATGATAGCTGTAGATCTACGCATTTTCTAAGGTTCTCCCATACTCAAATATCCCGCCGGCATCGTATATATCAAGTGCCACCTTTGACATTGGTTTTGCTTTGAATATTAGCTTTCCATCCTTGAAAATCTCTCCGCTTTCAAGGTTTATCTCAATTATGTCTCCTGTTTGTATAGGGGAATCAAATATTCCAGGCGCTTCAATTAATGGCAATCCAGAGTTTATTACATTTCTCTTGTATATTGCTCCAAAGCTCTCTCCAACAATGGCGGATATTCCAAGGGCAATGAAGCAATCCACGGCCTGCTGTCTAGAGCTTCCCGCCCCGAAATTGCGACCAACTACCAGTATATCTCCTGGTTTTGCTTTTTTTGGGAAATCCTCCCAACCAGGAAGATTGGAAAATGCATGCTCGCCCATTTCTTTTAAATCTGTGATGTATAGATATTTGTTGTGGAAAATCATATCGGTGTCAATATTGTCAATCCTCTTGCCATCTTTATCCTTTATCATCCATATTCTTCCTTTGATTGTCCTAGTTTTCATAATGAGAAAATCTCTAGCATATAGATAAATTTTCCTCACAAAAAAGATTTTATTCTCATATTTTATGGCGCTACTATGGCAATATTAGAGGTTCTTGGACCCGTTATGGTTGGTCCATCTAGCTCTCATACTTTAGGTGCTTTGAGAATTGCAAGGTTTGCTTATAAGTTTTCAGGGGGTATACCTGAAAAAGTTAAATTCACTCTTCATGGCTCATTTGCAGAAACGCATAAGGGCCATGGCACTGATAAAGCACTTCTTGCAGGAATTTTAGGTATGAGAGCCGATGACGAGAGGATAAAGGATGCCTATAAGATTGCAGATAAGTTGGGAGTTGAGTATGAATTTGCACAGGATGATTTGGGAGATGTTCATCCCAACACAGTTCTTATAGAAACTTGGAAAGGAGAGAATGAGTACAGTATAATGGGCTCCTCAATTGGTGGTGGAAAGATAAGGATAGTTAGAATTAAAGATGTTGAATGCGACATAGCTTGGGAATACAACACATTGGTTCTCGTTATGAAAGACAAGCCAGGAGCCATGGCTAAAATTTTAGAGAGAATAACAAAGAACATTGCAAATCTGTATATGCGCAGGGTAAATGTTGCAGAAAACAAAGCAATAAGTATAATTGAGAGTGATGAAAATTTACCAAACGAAGATTTAAAAAGAATGAAAGATTGTGACTATGTGTATAAATTGTTCTATATACCGAGGGATTGAAAATGAATTTTGGAGATTTGGTTAAGATGAGCAAGGATGAAAGAAAGCCATTGCATGAGATAATCTTGGAGGAAGAGTATGAAGAGTTGGGGGTTCCTGTTGAATTTACGAGGAAAGGAGCTGCGAAGATATTGAAGGCCATAATAAGAGAAGGTGCTAGAAATTTTGGAAAACAGCAAAAAACTCTAACGGGAATGACAGGTATGAATGCTTGGAAGATGAAAAATTACAAGCAAAAATTAATAAGTGATTTTAACAGAATAGCTATGATATCCGCCTTGAGCTTTGCCGAGAGCAACGCTGCTATGGGAAGAATTGTAGCTTGTCCAACTGCCGGTGCCTGTGGAGTCATGTCGGGCATAGTTTACGCACTTTGGAAGAAAGATGAAAATTTTGATAAGTTGCTTGATTCTTTTATTGTTGCAGGTGGTATAGGGGATGTGATATCCAAGAAGGCCACATTAGCGGGGGCGGAAGGAGGTTGTCAAGCTGAGATTGGCTCTGGAGCCGCCATGGCTGCTGCCATGCTAACATACTATTACACTGGCGATGGAGAGAAATGCGCACATGCTGCGGCTATAGCTCTAAAGTCCCTGATGGGCCTTGTATGTGACCCCGTTGGTGGATTCGTAGAAGTGCCCTGCGTGAAGAGAAATGCCACTGCTGTTAATATAGCCATTGCCAGTGCTGAGATGGCCATGGCAGGAATTGAAAGTGTTATACCCTTTGATGAAGTCGTGGAGGCCATGGGAAAAGTTGGTAGAGCTTTGCCAGAGAGCTTGAGAGAAACAGGGAAGGGAGGAATAGCTGCAACCCCTACTGCAAAAAGGATATTGAAGGAGCTAAAATTGTGAGGCAAAAACTTTTATGCTTTTATACACTAATCCTACAATTCTGAGGTAGAGAGATGGAGAGGGCCACTAAGATGTATACCAAAGGCGAGGTTCTATCGCTTTTTGATCCAATTATAGGAGAGTGGTTCACTTCAAAGTATTCCGAGCTTACAGAGCCACAGGCATATGCTATTCCTTTAATTCATTCAGGTAAAAATGTTCTTGTATCCTCTCCCACAGGAAGTGGTAAAACTCTAACTGCCTTTATATCCATTATCAATGAATTATTTCTTTTGGCTAAGGAGGGAAAGCTTGAGGATAAGGTTTATTGTGTTTACATCTCTCCCCTCAAAGCCCTTGCAAATGACATACATAGGAACCTTGAAGTGCCTTTGGAAGAGATAAAAGAGTTAGCCAAGAGCAAAGGGGTTAAGATTCCAAAGATTCGTGTGGCAGTTCGCTCAGGTGATACGAGTACAGCAGAGAGACAAAAAATGCTTAGGAAACCTCCTCATATTTTCATAACTACTCCAGAGTCCCTATCTCTCGTTCTAACAGCCCCGAAGTTTAGAGAGAGTTTCAGGGATGTTAAATATGTAATCGTTGATGAGATACATGAGCTTGCAAATAATAAGAGGGGAGTAATGCTATCATTGAATCTTGAAAGATTACAATACCTTGCCAAGAATTTTCAGCGTATAGGACTAAGCGCAACTCAAGCGCCCATAGAGGAGATTGCAAAATATTTGGGAGGGTATGAGGGGGAAGAGCCAAGGAACGTAAGTATTATTGAAGTTGAAGCACGAAAAAAACTAGATTTGAAGGTTATAACTCCAGTTGAAGATCTAACTCTCGTGCCTTATGAGGTCGCGAATGAGAAAATGTACGATGTTTTGGTTGATATAATAAACAGACATCGCACCACGCTTATTTTCACAAACACGAGAAGCGGGACGGAGCATGTAGCTTATAAGCTAAAGGAGAAGGGCATTGAAAATTTAGAAGCGCATCATGGCTCTTTGAGCAAGGAAACTAGGTTGAGAGTTGAGAAAGAATTAAAGGAAGGAAAATTGAAGGCGGTGATATCATCCACATCCCTTGAATTAGGGATAGATATAGGGTACATAGATGTGGTTGTGCAAATTGGCTCACCAAAGAGCATTGCCAAGGGATTGCAGAGAATAGGGCGTAGTGGGCATGCTTATGGAGCCACAGCTAAAGGCAGATTCTTGGTTTTTGATAATGATGAGCTCATAGAATGCACCACATTGGTTAAATGCGCGTATGAGGGCAAGATTGATAGAGTTAGAATTCCTAAGAACTCTCTAGATGTTCTCGCTCAAATTATAGTGGGTATGAGCATAGAGAAGAGGTGGGAAGTAGATGAGGCCTACAATATAATTCGCTCCTCTTACTGCTATCACGAATTACCCAAAGAGAAGTTCATACAAGTGCTCCGCTATCTTGGAGGTTATGTTTTAGGAGACACTGTGTATTCAAAAATATGGTTTGATGAGGAGGACATGGTTTTTGGAAGGAAGAGAAGCAGCAGGATGATTTATTTTATGAATATAGGTACAATTCCAGATGAGGCAGATTATCTTGTTATTGACCAAGAAGGAAAGAGATTGGGGAGCTTAAGTGAGAAATTTGTAGAAAAATTGCAGAAGGGAGATGTTTTTGTTCTAGGCGCAAGGAGCTATGAGGTTCTAAGCATTAGAAGTGGGAAGGTCGTAGTAAAAGATGCCACGGGTAAGAGACCCACGGTACCTTCTTGGGTCGGTGAAATGCTTCCCCGCTCATTTGATTTGAGCATAGAGGTTGGAAAATTCAGGGAGTTTGTGGAGAAAAGTATTAAGGCCAGGGGAGAGAAAAAGACAATTGAGATTTTAATGAAAGAGTATTATCTAGATTATAAGGGTGCGAGAAGCATCGTATCCTATATAAAGCAAGGAATGCAC
>WAKY01000098.1 GCA_015523135.1 Candidatus Aciduliprofundum sp. | reverse complement strand
GAAAGTTGAAAAAGAGGTTATTACAACTAAAGAGGCAATGGAGCGCGCTATATACAAGGTTAAGATAGGTAAAGATGTTCGTGGAGCAATTTTATCTGCATATAAAGAAATGGAAAAACTTATGAGGAGCAGGGGAGTTGAAGATAAGGACTATTACACACCAAGGGAATTTAGAGAATTTGCCCTTGAAACTCTAAAAATATCACCAAGGCCTGTAGAAATGCTCACAAATTTGTTTGAAATAGCTAGGTATAGTCAGCATGAGATGAATGAAAACCACAGAAAATTAGCCTTGAATGCTTTGGAGGAGATAAGAAATGAAATCTCAAGATAATCGGGTTAATGATATGGTGATAATGGGCAGGATGGGTATGATGCCTGTACCCTCATCCTTCAAAGGTAGTACTTGGGTTTGGTACATAGCAATAATAATGGCATTTTCATTCTATGCTGTAATCTCAATTGAGTTTTTCTTATTAATTGTTGTGCTTATCACCTTAATATATCTTCCATTTGTATTCGTAATTTATAATGCTCCCAAGCCAAGAGTGCAAGAAGAGGAGAAGGTAATAGTAGATGAGGATATAGCGCATTTTAAGAGAAGAGTTAAAAAAGCGCTCGATGAGAATGCCGTTGCTCAGAGAGACATAGAGTTAAGAGTTTTAAATGCCCTGGCTATTGATTTGAGCATAAGGTATGATATTCCTGAGAGTGTTGTTAGGAGAAATATGGAGAATGTTGAATTCCTTCGTAAATATTTGGGAGATAAGGCAGAGATTGTTGTAAGGATGTATAAAAGAAAGCACGATTTGAGGAATGCTTTACCAAAAGATAGGTTCTTGAAAGAGATAAATGCGATTTTGGAGGCGATGAAATGAAAGAAAAGATGGAAAAGATTATTGAAGAGGTCAGCAAGGTGATAGTTGGGAAAGAAGAAGTATTGAGGCAAGTGCTATACACTATTTTAGCAGGAGGCCACATACTCTTTGAGGATTATCCAGGACTTGCTAAGACGCTTATTGTTAAATCTTTTGCGCAGGTTCTAGGATGCGAGTTCAAGCGAGTTCAATTCACACCTGATCTAATGCCAAGCGATATAACGGGCACATACATATTTGACAGAAAAACTTCGGAGTTCAAATTTATGCGGGGACCTGTTTTTACGAATATATTGCTCGCAGATGAGATAAATCGTTCTCCTCCAAAGACACAAGCCGCTCTGTTAGAAGCTATGCAAGAGAGACAGGTTACAATTGAGGGAGAAACATATAAGCTTGAAGAGCCCTTCATAGTTATAGCCACGCAGAATCCAATAGAGTATGAGGGTACATATCCTTTGCCTGAAGCACAGCTGGATAGATTCTTGGTAAAATTGGCAGTGGGATATCCATCTAAGAAAGATGAAATTGAAATTCTAAAGAGAAGAATTGCTTGGAAGAGAGATGAGATACCATTAAACAAAATAGTAACAAGGGAAGAACTTCTTGAAATGAAGAAAATGGTGGAAAATATCTATGTCCAGGATGATATCCTTGATTACATAGTCAGGATTGTGAGAGCTACAAGAACACATTCTCAAGTGGAAGTAGGTGCCAGTCCGAGAGGGAGTTTGGCGATTATGAGATTATCCCGTGCCCGTGCTCTTGTTTATGGAAGGGATTATGTTGTTCCCGATGATGTTAAGGCAGTGACGAGGATAGCTCTTGTGCACAGAATAATATTGAAGCCCGAACCATGGATTCGTGGTGTTAGACCTGGAGATATAGTGGAGGATGTGCTGAAAAAAGTGCCTGTGCCAAAGGTGTAGCCATGCGCACATTGCATTTCTATGCTCTGCTTCTTTACTTTGCTCTGTTGATATTCGTTGGAATAGTTTTAATGTCTCCATTAGCTGTATTTCTATCTTTGCCTATTCTATGGCTTGTAATATTCTCAGAGATGCTGCCCTTTAAACCTGCAAAATTCAAGAGAAAATTTTCAGAGAAGAGGTATGTGGAGGGCAATGAGGTTGAATTTAGGTATGTGATTGAAAGCAGGGGTTATTATTTTATAAAGGATGCAATGAATATCGTGCGTGGGTATTGTAGGGATAAATGTATTGAAAAAAGAAAAGTCAAGCTTGATAAGTTTGGCAAGATTGATTTTAAGGAATCGGTAGTTTATTCAGAGGATGTACTGGGCATGCATAGTAGCACTTCAAAGTTTAGGGATAGAGGAGAATTGAGAGTTTATCCAAGAATTGAGTATATAAGAAAGCTGAAGATAAAACCCCGCAAGACGAGAAGCATTTTGGGAGATTATCCCTCCCGTATGAAGGGGCCTGGAATTGAATTTGCGGATATAAGGGATTATTACCCGGGAGATGACATGAGATTCATAAACTGGAAAGCAACTGCTAGGAGAAATGAATTGATGGTAAATGAGTATGAAAGTGAGAGAACAGGCGATACGGTTATTTTGCTTGATGTTAGAAGATTTTTAAAGGGAGCAGAGGAGTATGAAGACCTTTTAAATGCTTCTGTAAGAGCAGCGGCAACATTAGCTACATACCTATCTAGAACACGTAGTCGTGTTGGTTTTGTTGTTCTTGGTAACTCTGTAGATTGGATATACCCAACCTATGGTAAAAGGGCTATGTATCTTATACTTGATAGATTATTACATTTGAGGAGTGAGAAGATAAGTAGACTTACTTTTGATTATGGAAAATTCATAGTATCTCGATTCTTTCCACCGAACTCCTTTGTGATTTTAATTTCCCCCTTACTCTCATGGGATATTGATGACTCCATAGTCGAGCTTCTTGCTAAGGGATACGATGTTTTAGTGATATCGCCAACTCTTATAGGTGGAGGAGAAGATATGGCCTCAAAGATACTCAAGGCTGAGAGAGAGGTTCGCTTGAGGAGGATAAGAATGTATGGAAGAGTTGTTGACTGGAATATAGAGTATCCTCTCACATCAATTTTGAAGGTGATGAGATGATGAAAATTAGAAAAGAGCGGATATTCTTGATATCTTATTATACCTTATTGCTTGTGGCTCCTCTCAGTGATGTGAGATTAACATTTCTAACTGGTTTGATGATAGGTTTATCTCTCTTATTCCTTTATTTCTACAGAATAATCAGAGATGAGATTTTGTTTTATGTGTACAATTTTATAGCTATACTTGGCATAGTTTTTTCCTTGGGAGATTATAACCCTTACTCTCCATTAGTTATAGGAATTGCATATCTTATGCTTACCTTAATTTTCTTGCATATGGTTTATGCAAGGTTTATTCCAATGTTTGGCATGGTTAGAAGAGACACAATAATATACACACTTCTCTCTTTACCTCTTGCATATCTATCCATTTACCTATTCCTTATATATCCAATTGGCTATGGATTTTTTGGAATGTTTATCCTAGTGATTCTTATAGTGTTTCTCCTTTACTTCTTAATGCGCTCACCTAAACCTAAGAAGGGCAGCAACACCGCCTAAACTCTCTAAAATTTTTCCAGCTTCATGGGTTGTGCTAATTATATGCACCTGTGCCCCTGTTTGAAGGGCAAGGTTCATAAGATCCTTGTATTTTTTGTAATTTTTATCAGTTATAAGCAAATCTTTAACAGCACCCATATTTAGATAATTTTTAACATCGGAAATACCATACGCGTACAACCCTTCCTTCTTTATTTCCGTGAGCAAAGAATCTACCAATTTCTCCTCTTGGGATAACCTATGCTCTTTTAATATTTTATCAAGAGCCCCTGATTTTAGAACTTCATAAATTCCACGCATATCTCCATGGGATGCTTGAACCATAATGTAATTTTCAATCTTATCCTTGGCAAACTTCACAAAATCCTCTTTGTAGAACCCTGGGCCTAATATTATTAAGGGAGATTTTCCATCCCAGACATCCTTTAGGGTTGAAAGTACCTCTCCGAAGAATTCTTCATCCTCATCCCCCCTCTTCCTTATGCTAGCAAATTCTTGAATTCCATAGGTTTTTAAAATTGCAATGGTGGCAAGACCATGCTCCATTCCAAGAAAATAAACAACAGGTTTTTCTGAATTTTTAACTGCCTCCTCCAAGAGCTCCCTATCCTTCTTGCTCCACTCTTTTATTACGGATATCTCATCGCCCAAGCCAACATTTATAGTTTGATGAGTTCCCACATAATCCTCTGGCCCTGCCACTATTATGCCTGAGATTCGCAATCTATCTGCAAATTCCTG
>WAKY01000097.1 GCA_015523135.1 Candidatus Aciduliprofundum sp. | reverse complement strand
TTGGCATATTTACCTCCATATCCCATCCAAGAACGCTCTGAGCGTGGCCAATTGCCCAAATTCTCCTGTACTTTTCAATTATTTCTTTAATAATCTCATTCTCAAACACCATTTGAATCACCATGCAATAATCTCTTTCAAATTAATAAACTTCACCCTTGCAATAATTTACCATGCTATTATTTATCTATAGAAATATTTAATTCCCTGCATAACTTCTCTATAATCATGTTCTCAGATAGAGTGCTCAATATTGAACTCTCGGGCATAAGGAAGATTTTTGATATGGCCCAGGGAAAAGTTATAAACCTTGGCCTCGGGGAGCCAGATTTTCAACCACCTCCGGAGGCAAAAGAGGCAATTAGAGAAGCAGTTGAGAAAGGGTATAATAAATATGGTCCTTCAAAGGGATTTCCTCAATTGAGAGATGTATTAGCTCAAAAATTTGAGAAATATGCAGATATAACCGCGGATAATGTTCTAGTCACTGTAGGTGCAACTGAAGGGATGCTAGCTGCAATGCTGAGCTTGATAAATCCAGGGGACGAGGTTCTTTATCCTAATCCTGGATTCGTACTGTACAAGCCACACACAATAATCGCTGGAGGAAAGCCCGTGGATTATCCCATCGTTCAGGAGAATAAATTTGTGCCGACACAGGACGAGTTGCAGAAGAGAATTACCAAAAAAACAAAGGCAATAATAGTGAATTATCCAAATAACCCTACGGGGGGAGTTTTGCAGGATGATGACATAAAGATGATCATTGATTTAGCCGAAGATAATGATTTGATTATAATTTCCGATGAAGTTTATTTCAACATAACTTACGAGGGTGAGCCAAAAACATTCTTGGGTAAGTACGACAAACTCATATTCGTAAATTCCTTCTCCAAAGAATTCGCCATGACTGGATGGCGCCTTGGATACATAATTGCACCAAAGGAATATATTGAGCAGATTGGGAAAATACATTACTACACAGTAGCTTGCCCTCAGAGTCCTATTGAATATGCTGCCCTCACTGCATTGGAAAAGAGTGGGTATTACTCAAATATGATGGTAGAAAAGTTCAGAAGGCGCAGAGATTTAATTTATGAGCTTTTGAGCAAGATGGATGGAGTAAAGCCAAATTTACCAAAGGGTGCGTTTTACATCTTCCCCAAGATTGGTTTGGATGCAAACCCGGTGGATATAGTGAAGGATGTCGTTAAGAATGGTGTTCTTTGCACTCCCGGCGAGGCGTTTGGAGATATGGGAAAAGAGCATATCAGATTCTCCTATGCTGCAAGCGAGAATGACATAAAGAAGGGTATGGAAATATTTAATTCTGTGCTCGATAAGTACAGATAAGCATAACGAACTCTTATATTTTCTCTTTCCATGTCCAATTTGGTGATAATATGAAAGGTTACGGTAAGATTTTGAGGGTGAATCTGAGTACTGGAGATATAAAGAAGGAAGACATACCTCCAAGTATTGCAAGAAAGTTCTTGGGTGGACTTGGACTTGCTGCCTATTATCTTTACAAGGAAGTGCCAAAGGGTGTGGATGCTTTAAGCGAGGAGAATAAAATATTCATAGCTCCAGGATTGCTAACCCCCTATGGAATACCAACTGCGTCAAAAACTGCACTAACATCAAAATCACCACTCACTGGTGCCTTTGGAAGAAGTGTGGCAGGTGCACCAATGGGCGTTGAGTTAAGTAAGGCAGGATATTCTCTAGTTATTGTTGAGGGAAAGAGCGATAAACCTGTTATTTTGAGAATTGAGGATGATGAGGTATCCATTGATGATGGCTCTGAATTCTGGGGAATGACAACTAAGGAAGCACAGAAAAAATTAAAGGAGAAATATAGAAATGTTAAAACTGCCGTAATAGGCCCTGCCGGAGAGAATCTGAGCAAAATAAGTGGAATTGATTTTGAAGAGAGGCAGGCTGCAAGAAATGGCCTTGGTGCTGTTTGGGGAAGCAAGAAGCTAAAAGGAATTGTAGTTAAGGGCTCCAAAAAACCAGAACCCCATGACTCCAATGAGCTCAAAAAACTAATAGCAAAATGGGCTAAAATAATAAAGGACCATCCAGCAACTAAGGATGATATGGGCTATGGAAGCGGTGAATTCCTGCGCTGGATGAATCTTGAGCGCGGAACATTCCCCACTAGAAACTGGCAGTGGGGCTATTTCCAGAGCTTTTACGATAAGGCAAAAGAGGGTGAGTTATTGGGTATAGACCCATACTACTGGGTGCCCAAATTCAGAAGCGGAAGAAATCCATGTCCTAATTGTACAAAGCCATGCTCCCAAGTATTTAAATTAACAAAGTACAGGCCTGGAGAGGAGATAGATGGACCAGAATATGAAACCCTTTACTCCTTGGGAAGCGAGCTTGAAATTGATGACCCTGAAGCTGTGGCATACCTAAATCTCCTATGCGATGAATATGGTATGGATACAATATCTGCGGGCGTAACAATAGGATGGGCAATGGAGGCCTACGAGCGCGGATTACTCACTAAGGAAGATACTGATGGTTTAGACCTAAAATTCGGAAATGTAGAGGCAGCTGCAGAGACACTTCGCAAGATGGCTTATCGTGAAGGAAATCTTGGAAAACTCCTTGCTGATGGAAGCAAAATTGCAAGCGAGAAGCTTGGAAAGGGAAGCGATAAATTTGCCATACATGTCAAAGGCCAAGAGCTACCAGCTTACGATATACGCGGCATAAAGGGCATGGCTCTCGCTATGGCTGTATCCTACAGGGGCGCATGCCACCTAACTGCTGGTGTATATGGAACCGAGCTTGTGGGCAAGTGGTGGAAATTTGATGGAATAAACAGACTAAGTGCAGAGAACAAGGGATTTGAAGTAAAAACCCATGAAGATTTGATGCAGGTTTACGATGCCCTCGGCATATGCAAGTTCTCCCGCCATATGTACTTCCTAGAAGG
>WAKY01000096.1 GCA_015523135.1 Candidatus Aciduliprofundum sp. | reverse complement strand
GAATTGGAGAATTCAAAAGCCAATTATCAATTTCTCATGAATGATATTTGGGTTAAGAATGCATCTCTTATGAATAAAGAAAAGATGAGGCCTGCGGCAAATGCTACTAATACTGCGTATATCGGATTTAAGCCCATATATGACCATTTTACAATTAAGGGCACAATTTTATGGAATATATCTGATTATAAAACTGTAACGAATCATACACTTCGTGTAGATGGGATATTTATCGTCCTGGATTACTCACATCTTGTATTAAAATATTATAAAGCAACCATCTATGCATCTCTGGATACTTCTCAAATAGAGCGAGCATGAGGCCATATGAGATTTTCAGAATATACATCTACATCGTAAACTTTAATAGGCTCACTCTGAGGTTCCGCTGTTAGAATCTCATCAAAATCTTCAAACCCTAACTCCTCAATCTTCTTGTTCATAATCTTTGTAAATTCACATAATGCTCAGAATGCAACATTCTTTTCCTTCTTTGATGTGCTTCTAATCCTTATTTTAGATATTTCCGCTGGGGGAGTAAATAGTTAGTGTTTACAATTTCCAAATAGATAACTCTCCAAATATGATACGATGGTTATTATGCTTAAATGTAATTTTTATCATTCAGCTACATAATAAAATCATCCCATGGATTGAGTAATATAAAAACATCTCATAATTACTATTATTTGGGGATAAATGAGCATCGTAAGATGTGAGCATGCCCTGCTTTGCAGGGCTGTGGCACCTTTCTTTCTAAGAAATGGGCTTAGTGCGGGTGCCGGGATTTGAACCCGGGGCAAAGCCGTGGCAGGGCCTCGTGTTACCAGGCTACACCACACCCGCATTTGCAGGTGAGCTCACATCAAATATGTTTGCCACACCCGCGTATTTGGGTGATATGATATCCAATATATAAGCGTAGCGCCGAGGGGGAGATTCGAACTCCCGAGGGCAGAGCCCAGTGGATCTCGAATCCACCGCCTTGCCTGACTAGGCTACCTCGGCTCAAAAAAGAATTGGTATTGTGTATTTAGATTTTTCTTTAAATAAAAAAGTTAGATTTGAGCTCTCAAAGAAGCTATATCTTTGAGAAGCTCTTCTTTTTGTTTGGTCAATTCTTTTATTCTTGTGTTAAGGAATTTTACCTCCTCTTGCAATTCTTCTATCTCTTTCTCAAAATCTCTTAGCTTCTTTTCTTTTCTCTTGTTCTCTTCCATAAGCATTTCTATCTCCTTTTTGCTCTCCTGAAGTTTCTCTTCCCTTTCTACAAGTATCCTCTGATATCCCGCAAGTTCTTTCTCTTTTGCCATTAATTCTTTCTCCCAATTCTTGAGTTTCTCTTCATACTCCGAATACTGTGTTCTCTTCTTAACTTCTAATTCATCAAGCTCTTTCATAAGCAGCTCTTTCTTCTTTTCAAGGTCTGCAATTTCCTCTTCTTTGCTTTCTATATTTCTAGCTCTTAGTTCTAAAGTATTTTTGAGATGCTCTATGGCTTTCTCTCTCTTAGAAAGCTCAGCTTCCTCTTTCTTCTTCTCTTCATCCCACTTTTTGCGTTCCTCATCCCACTTTGTAATTATATCCATTAAATTTGAAACTTTATCTTCAATACTTTTTAAAGAGTTTTTACTTTGCTCAATTAGCTCATTTAGTGCTTTTTCTTTCTCTTCTAAAGATTTTTCCATATTTTCAATATTTTGCTCTCTTGCGAATAGGGTATTTTCACTCTCTTTTAATTTTTCAATCATTGAATCTATGGTTGAGAGCTTCTCAAATAGTTTTGAAATTTTATCCTCTTTCTCTCCCAGCTCTTTTTCCCTATCTTCAATCTCTTTGTGCTTCTCAATTATTCCATCAATTTTTTCTAAGGCCTCTTCAATTTTTTTATTTAGTGATGAATATTTTCTTATTAGCTCGCTCATTTCCTTTTCGTTTTCATACTCTGATTTTTTAGTTCCTCCAAAAAGTTTGCTCACACTCTCACCTCCTCAAGCTGTCTTCCAACTCTAAAAGCATAAATCTCATTTTAGAAATATACGCTCTTAAATCCTCCTCAAAGTTATCCAATCTTTTGTTGATGTCTGCAAGTTTATCCAGTTTATTCAAGCTTTTATCTATTGAATCTTCAATCTTTTTGCTAACTTTTTTTGTACTATCTTCAAAATTTGAAATTATTTGAAAAGACGCAGTGTTTAATTTTGCTGGTAAGGTATCAAGGATATCTTCTATTTCATTTAATGTTTGGAGCTTTTTTTCAACATCCTTTTGCTTTTTAAGAAGAGTATCAACCTTCTCATTTACCTCAGTTATCTGCTGTTTTAAAGATTCAATCTCTCTAAGTATATCACTCTTCCCCATATGATAGAGATAGTGGACAAAGAATTTAAATTTTTTTACTCTTTCTTTATTGCATAAGGCATGGTTAGATTGGATTGTGCACATTCTGAGTTTTCATCAACTGCTATTATTCCAACAGGCACATCGCCAAATTTTTCTAACTCTTCTTTGCAAATTTCTTCTAATGGCATTTCTCCCATTCTGTTGTAGACATTTATTGAAAGCATTCTCTTTATTATTTCCTCACCTATTCCCGTGGCCACAACTGCCCCCCTTTCTCCACAGTATATGCCTGCCCCGGGAATTGGAGAATCTCCTACTCTGCCACGGAGAGTCAAACTAGTTCCCCCTGTGGATACTGCAGCTGCAAACTTTCCATTTATTCTTGCCACAGCTCCTACAGTGTCTCCCAAGAATTCAAGAAAGAATTTTGGATGGTAATACTCGGGAATCTCTCCATTCTTCAATTTTTCTATAATTTTATCTCTTTTTTCTCTTGCCTTATCTGTGGAAGGGTCATAATATTCATACCCCATTTTTCTGGCAAATTTTATAGCTCCGTCTCCTGCCAAGATCAAATGAGGTGATTTTAGCATAACATCCCTTGCAACAAGCACAGGATTTTTCACATTCTCGATATTTATCACTCCTCCAAAATTTCCAGGTATCATAACTGCTGCATCCATCTGTATGCTTCCATCCAGTCTCATATTGCTTCCTGTACCTGCATTGAATAAAGGGTCATCTTCCATAAGCACAACAGCTTTTACAACACTTTCTAAAGCATTTCCCTCTCGGAATGCAATATCTGCAAATTCTTCCACTCTTTCTCGCAATTCAATCTTATTTGAAGCACCACCATGGAGTACAAGGGCATTCATATTGGGAGAATAATTAGAATCCTTATAATTTTTATCTTGGCAATTCAAATTTTATATTTGTAGGATAATATTATCAATTTTGTATTTATTAACGATATGTGGTTTATTTCCAAAATTATTTTGCGAATATCGTTTATAAATAATTGAAATTTAAAATTTTATGTTTTGTATTTCAACACTTTACAAAAACTCTTTATATTAAAAGAATCATCGGGGTTTATCTTCCGTTAATGGAGGCTTTATAATGAAGTACACAATAAAAGAGGATCCTCATAAAAACGAGTTGGTCCAAAAGGTTATAGAAATAAGTGGTGAAAACATTTTCTCTTGCTATCAGTGTGGCCGATGCTCCTCAGGATGCCCAATGGCTGAGTTTATGGATGTCTTGCCTAACCAAGTGTTTATGTTTTTGCAGGAAGGGGATGTTGACACCCTCTTGAAGGCCAAAACTCCGTGGATATGTGCCGCCTGCTTTACCTGCACTGTTCGCTGTCCAGTGGGGTTAGATTTAGCCGCAGTTATGGAAGCAATTCGTGAATTGCAGCTTAGGAAGAATTACGATTACATTGATCCTTACAAAGTTGAGGATCGCGAAGAGTTGCCACCAATTGCTATGGTGAGCAATTTCAGAAAATTCACGCCTTGAGGTGAAAGGATGGGAAAGAAAATTATGTTTTATCCGGGATGCACATTAAAGGGTGTAGCAAAGAATTTAGAAGATAGCACAGTTGAAAGTGCCAGAGTTCTTGGTTATGATTTCATCGAGCTTCCAGGCTGGACATGCTGCGGTGCCGTGTATGGGCTTGCTCAAGATAGTGTAAAGTTCACTATTGCCAATGTTCGTAATTTGATAAAAGCTCAAAACTATGGGAAGGAAATAGACGACAATCGCTTAATTGCAGTATGCTCAATGTGCTATAACAATTTAAAGAGAGCTCACATAGATGTTATGAAAAATCGTGATAAGTTGAAGACCCTTGATTTGTTTATGGATGAGGAGGCGGATTATGAAGGTAATATAAATGTGCTTCATTATCTACAATTCTTAAAAAACGATGTGGGTTTTGATAAGATCAAAAGTGCTGTGAAAAAGCCGTTGAAAGGGCTTAAAGTGGCTCCATATTATGGATGCCTTCTACTCCGTCCAGATGAGGTGGCTATAGATGATCGTGAGGACCCTCATATACTTGAAGATTTACTCAAAGTTTTAGGTGCAGAAGTTGTAGATTATCCTCTCAAGAATGAGTGCTGTGGCTCATATCATACTGTGGATAAGAAGGAAATTGTGGGCGAGAGAACATATAAGCTGGTAAGCGTAGCAAAAGAGATGGGTGCTGATGTAATTGCCACTTCTTGCCCTCTATGTTTCTTCAATCTGGATAAGAGACAGGAGATTGCTAAGAACAAACATAACGATTTTGAGCATATGCCCATTGTTTATTTCACGCAATTGATGGCTATAGCATTTGGCTTAACCTCACAAGATGTGCTTCATTTTGATAAGCATTATATCTCTCCAGAGGAGGTGCTTAAGAAATGGCTATGAAGAGAATTGGAGTATTCATATGTCATTGTGGCCGTAATATTGCAGGCACTGTTGATGTTAAAAGGGTGGCGGAAGAGATAGGAAAGAGAGAAGATGTTGCTTTTTCTACCACTTACATATTCATGTGCTCTCAGCCCGGTCAGAAACTTATTGAGGATTCAATAAAGAAGTATAATCTTGATGGTGTAGTTGTTGCCAATTGCTCTCCTACTTTACACGAAAGAACTATGAGAAATGCAGCAGCTCGTGCGGGATTAAATCCATATAGGGTGGAAATTGCAAATATACGAGAATGGGCTGCTTGGCCTCACGAGGATAATCCCGAAGCAGCAACCCGCAAGGCAATAAGGATAATCAATGCTACAATTGAGAAGTTGAAGGCGAATGCCTCATTGGAGCCAATTGAAGTACCTGTAACAAGAAGAGCCCTAGTCATAGGTGGCGGAGTCGCAGGTATGCAAGCTGCCTTAGACCTTGCAGATTCTGGTATAGAAACAATTCTTGTGGAAAAAGAGTCATCTATTGGGGGAAACATGTTCCGCCTATCCGAGACTTTTCCCACGCTAGATTGTCCTCAGTGTATTCTCACTCCAAAGATGAACGATGTTGGAGGACATCCTAACATTAAGCTATATACATATAGCGAAGTTGAAGATGTGGAAGGCTTTATGGGTAATTTCAAGGTTAAAATTAAGAAGAAGGCGACATTTGTGGACTGGGACAAGTGTACTGGTTGCGGTGAATGTTTAAGAGTTTGTCCTGTCCACGTGGACTCAGAGTTTGATTTGGGTATGGCGAAGAGAACTTCTATATACATTGCGAATGAGCAGGCTGTACCTTTAAAAGCTCTAATAGATGAAAATTCCTGCATTCGTTTGCAATTTGAAAAGAAAGTGAGAGAGGGAAAAATAAAGCCAAAGAAGAATGTAAAAATTTGCTCAAAATGCGCCGATGTTTGTGAGCCAAAGGCTATTCATTTCCAGAATAATGAAGAAATTGTGGAAGAGAATGTTGGAGCTATAATTGTGGCAACGGGCTATGAGGTAGTGCCAGCGGAGGCATTTCCAGAACTTGGAGGTAAATATCCAGATGTGATAACAGCACTGCAATTTGAGAGATTATTAGCTCCTTCGGGCCCTACAGCCGGGGTTCCTAGGCGTCCATCAGATGGTAAGATTCCAGACAGTATAGCTTTCTTACACTGCGTTGGTTCAAGGGATCCACAAAATGGTGTGCCTTATTGCTCTAGAATATGTTGTATGTACACTATAAAACAGGCAATGCTGGTGAAGCACGCCAGACCTGATATTGCTGTGTATGATTTCTACATTGACATTCGTTCAAATGGAAAAGGATATGAAGAATTCTATCATAGGGCTAAAGAGGAGTATGGTGTGAATTTTATCCGTGGTAAAGTTTCTAAGGTTTATAAGGTTGGGGACAAGTATCGTGTTCAGGGAGTTGATACCCTTACTGGAAGGATAATTGAAGTGGATGTGGATATGGTAGTTCTTGCCACAGCTGCAAAAGGTTCCTCTACCGTTAAAGAGCTAGCTAAGAAATTACGTATACCTTATGATGAATGGGGCTGGCTTAAAGAAACACATCTTAAGCTCAAACCTCTTGAAACTCCTGTTGGTGGTGTGTTTATAGCAGGTGCAGCACAATTTATAAAGGATATTACAGACAGTGTTTCTCAGGGAAGCGGTGCAGCCGCTAAGGCCATGGCTCTTCTAGCTAAACCAGAGTTGGAGAAAGAGCCACTATTGGCAAAGGTTGATCAAGAGATATGCGCAGGGTGTGGTCGTTGCAAAGACCAGTGTGCTTATGATGCAATAAGTATAGATCCTGTGAGGCATGTGGCCGTTGTGAATGAAGCGCTTTGCGAGGGGTGCGGTGCCTGCAGTGCAAATTGCCCGACCACCGCGATACAAGTGGTGAACTTTAAGAAGGGACAGATTATTAGAGCTGTGGATATTCTTGCGGAGGTGTTCTAAATGGGTAAAGTGCTCATATACGGGCTCAGTCTTGCAGCTTATCGTGCTGCTGCCAATTTTGCTCGTGCGGGGCATAAAGTTATTCTTCTAAATCGTGGAGAGTTTATATGGCACAAGTTCACTCAAATGCAATGGCAGCAGCCTAGAGATATAATAAACGGTTACTCTAAAGGTATATTACTAAATATTGCTAATATGACTGGAAATATAGAGTTTTATCATAATTCTGAGTTGCTTGAAGTAACTGGAGCTCCAGGAAATTTCACTGTAAAGTTCAAGCACAGACCTCAAACTGTAAATGAGTTTAAATGCATTGGTTGTGATCTTTGCCATGAGAAGTGTGATGTGAACTACATACCAATGCCCCTTGGTCCAGGGATGAGAATAATAAAAAATGCAGAAGAATGCTTAGATGTGTGCCCTGTTAAAGCAATTCAGATTCCTAAAGAGGAGGAAAAGGAAGAGAAAGTTGATGCAGTTATTCTTTCTCCAGAGTACGAGCCTGAAGATATAAAGAAATATGTTGGGGATAGGAAATATACAATATCCTTTAGAGATTTTGCTTTTATGTTTAGGGGTAAAGGAGTGGATAAACAATTTTTAAAGAGGGAAGATGGTAAAACTCCGAGTTCTTTAGGATTTTTCATACCTGCTGGTTTTGAAGGCTATTTTGGATCCTATGAGGAGCATGTTATAGTCTTTAGAGAAGCTCTGAATATGAAAGAGATGGATCCAAATTTAGATGTTCATATATTTTTGAAAGAAGTGCGTCTTTACGGACACAATCAGATGTTCTTATATGATAAGGCTATAGAGAAGGGTATCAATGTTCATATAATTAATGATTTAAAGATTGAAGAGCAAGATAATCATTTGAGAGTTAATGATGTGGATATTGATTTACTTGTTGTTATGCCAGGTCAGAAAATTCCCGATAATTGGAAGAAATTGGCTGAAAATATCGGATTGGAAACGGAGCATGGATTTGCAGTTACAAAGCCATTTACTTTTGAAACTACAAAAGAAGGCATATTTGCTATTGGTGAGTTTGTTAAACCTGTTGGTAGCGCAGAGGCCATATATCATGGCACGGCAATAGTACCCCAAGCAGAGAAGTATCTAAAACCACCTCAGGCACCTCCAGAACCCAAGCAGGTTGAATGGGTTCGTGATGATTTTAATCCAAAGGTTGGAGTATTTCTATGTAGATGTGCTCTTGGGGACTTAAATCCTAAAGTTAAAGCGGATTATGTTATTGAGAAGGATTATTTGTGCTTACATCCTGAAGAGATTGTGAAGGAGATAAAAGAGAAGGGTATAAATAGGGTTGTATTTGGAGCCTGCAGCCCTGCTTTAAGAGGTACAATGTTGGAAATGGTTGCTTCTAAAGCAGGTATTCATCCGTCCTATGTGGAACTAGTGCAGTTGAGAGAATATGTTTCTAGAGTTGGGGGAGATGAGAGAAAGGCAACTGCAATGTTAAATGGAGCTGTAGAGAAATCTAAAGCTAATTACTTTGTTGATATACCTACTAATGCTGTAACCAAGGGCGTGGCTATAATTGGTGGTGGATTAGCCTCAATTATTGCTGCTGACTATCTGGTGGATAAAGTACCTCTTGTTTACATAATTACTAAAGAATTTGATGATCCTCATAATGCTACCGGTGTGAAGGAAAATACCCTTAATATGAGTGAAGATGAGCTTAAATCTTGGTATAATTCGCTTAAAGATAGAGTTCTCAAAAGGGTTAAGTGGATAAAAGAAGACATAGAGAGTATTGATGGATACTTGGGTAATTTTGTTCTCAAGGCTGGAAATGAAGAGATAAAGGCAGGCGTGCTCATAATAGCCACGGGCGGAGATATTGTAGAGGGTGGAGAGCATATAACTTCTCGCATGGAAGGAGATACTTTGCATTCATCACTTGCATCTATTTATGCTAAGAGAAAGAATATATCAGCAACGTACGATTTAATGAAATCTTACTCCTTACTTGATGCAGAGCCTCCGGATGCAAAGCGTGGTGAAGGAGAGCCAATAGCCTATGTAAAACCAAGAGATGTAAACAGAAAGATAGCTGAGATGCTAGGTATGAGATTAGACAAGGAGGGATTCCTATTCTTTGCTGAAGAGCCAAGAGAATGGGTTGAGCGTGTTGGGATACAGTTTACCCTTCTTGAAGATGCTTTTGGAGGAGTTTTTGTTGCTGGACTTGCCCATAGGCCAATGAGTATTGAGGAAGAAGTTGAAGAAGCAGGTTTTGCAGCACAAAGCGCTGTTTATCTGATGAATGATAGGCCATCTCCCGCGGGAAAGTTTGTGAGTGTGACAAATCCCAGAAAATGCGCGGGTTGTGGAATATGTGTGGATGCCTGCTTCGCAGGTGCGAGGTATATTGATGAGGAAGATCATATTGCCAAGGTCAGAACCGAGCTCTGTGTGGGCTGTGCTGCATGTGCAAATGCATGCCCGAGCGGAGCTGCGGTTGTCATGCCGTATAATCCAAATGGAGTGTTTAAAATGTTAAAGGAGGTAGTAAAATGAGCGAGAAAAAGTTCGATCCAGTGATTGTAGGATTCTTCTGCAACTGGTGTACATCCGCAGCTGCGGATTTGGCAGGTACTTCTAGATTGCATTATCCACCAAACATAAGGCCCATAAGGGTGATGTGCTCTTCGACTGTGGACCCAGTTTATCTCATTAGGGCTCTGCAGGAAGGTGCAGATGCTACCATTCTTGGCGGTTGTCATCCGGGAGATTGCCATTATATCACGGGCAACTACAAAGCTAGAAGAAGAGTTGCCATAGTGAAGACTGTGCTTAAATCTCTTGGATTTGATGACACTAGGGTTCTTTTAGAATGGATATCTGGAAGTGAAGGTCCTAAGTTTGCGAGGGTTATGAATGAATATACCGATTATATAAAGCAGAGAGGTCCATCGGACTTTAAATACCTAGATTCTCTTGGAGGTGAAGAAGTTGAATGAGAATGAAATGCTTAAAAAATTCATAAAGGATGCGTTTGATAAAGGTTTAATTGAAGCTGTAATGGCACCTTCTGCTACTAAGGATTCGTACACTTATGCTTTAATAACAAAGAAGGATGATGTTGATAAATTAACCCCAATAGCGCCTGTTATGCAGTGGAATGGGGCTGACATGATTCGCAGAATCACAAAATTGAAAAAATCTGAAAGAAAATTACTTGCAATTCTCAGACCCTGCGAGTCTCGCACCTATAAAGAATTGGTTAAATTTAATCAAATAAATCCCGAGAATATTATCGTTCTTAGCTATGATTGCCCTGGTACTGTGCATGCTAGAAATTTCAAGTTTGAGCCAACAAGTGCCGAGGATCTTTTGGCAGAGATGAAGAATGGAAATATAAGTAAGAAAGTGCGTGAATCTTGCCAAGTTTGTGAGTATCCTACGCCTATAAAGGGTGTGGGCGATATTGGATTTGGAATTTTTAATACCAATGAGCCAGTGTTTTTCTCTCTAAGTGATAACGGCAAGGAATTCTTGGCAAGTATGGGTATTCAAGAAGGAGAAAGAGATGATTCTCAATGGGTTAAGATACATAGGGAGAATAGAGAGAAATGGTTAAAAGAGGAGCGCATTACTGGAGGTCGCAAAGGCCTTGAAGATTTCTTATCCTCTTGCTTGAATTGCCACAACTGCAAAGATATGTGTCCAATTTGCTTCTGTAAAGAGTGCTTCTTCGAAGACCACAGTGTATTCGATTACGAGTCAAATAAGTTCTACAATTGGGCTGATGATAAAGAGGGTATAAGATTGCCCACGGATAAATCTCTATTTCATGTAGGGCGTCTTATCCATATGGGTACTTCCTGTGTTGGTTGTGGTCTCTGTCAGCAGGCATGTCCTATGGATATTCCTCTGTATAGGCTCTTTGGAATTGTGGGTAATGATTTGCAGAAAGTGTTCAACTACAAGCCTGGTGTGGATGATGACATCCCGCCAGTCATGGACTTCCGTGAAGATGAGTTGCATGAGTTCGAGGGTTTATTTGGGGGTGAGGAATGATGGGTAAGAAAGTTGAGATTTTAGATGTGGATAGTAAGCAAATAATGGATGACATAAAGAAAGCAGCCTCACCACCCGAAGAGGTGGAGCACTGGGTTACTATATACGTTATGGGCAAACCTTATAAAGTTCCCGCAGGCCTTACCATAATGAAAGCTCTAGAATATGCAGGATATAGGTACATAAGAGGTGCAGGATGTCGTGCTGGATTCTGTGGTGCTTGTGCCACAATATTCAGGAGAAAAGGAGAGTATAGGTTCAGAACTGCTCTAGCTTGTCAGACAACCGTAGAAGATGGTATGTACCTTGCCCAGATTCCTTTTGTGCCTGCAAATAAGGCCAAGTACGATTTGGATAAAATTGAGCCTGGGCCTACCACACTTCTTGAGTACTATCCCGAGATTGCTCGATGTGTATCTTGTAATACCTGTACCAAGGCCTGCCCGCAGGAACTGGATGTTATGTACTATATCCAGTATGGAATAAGGGGAGATATAAAGAAGGTGGCCGAGCTTAGTTTTGACTGTATCCAGTGCGGTCTGTGCACACTTCGTTGCCCTGCTGAGATTCAGCACTATCATATGGCCCAATTGGCTAGAAGACTCTATGGCAAGTACTATCTGCCCAAGAGTCCATGGCTAAAGAAAAGGTTAAAGGAGATTGATAGCGGTATGTATGAGAAAGCCTTTGAGAATATCAAGAAGTTGAGGGAGGAAAATCCTGAGGAATTTAAGAGTCTCTATTACAAGGTTCTTATTGAAGGTCGTGAGAAAGAGAGTAAGAGAATTAATGATCCATTAGAGCTTATGGAAGGAGAGGATTAAGATGACTTTGAAACTTATTAATGGATATCCTGAGTATATGCGTGAGAGCATAGAAATGGTTGAAAAAACAAGGGAGCAGAGAATAAAGGAGAAAGCAAAAGAAAAAGAGCTTGCACTTACTGAGGAAGAGAGAGAAGAAGTTCTTAGCAAATTCCATCCAGATTACGCGCCTGGTGGAAAGAGAGAATTAAAAGTTGGAGTGAATAAAGGAGAGATTGTGCCCAATGAAGTTGCGGACATACTTGAAGCATGGCCTGCCTTGGATCCAGATGAAGTTGATCTGAACGATATTGATTATGATGTTGATATCTTGATAATTGGTGGCGGAGGAGCAGGTACAGTTGCAGCACTCTGGGCAAACTATGAAGGCATACCAGCGGAGAACATTCTTATAGCTACGAAGTTAAGACATGGAGATGCAAACTCGATGATGGCTCAGGGCGGTATTCAAGCTGCAGATAGACCTTGGGACTCACCCATAATCCACTACCTTGATGTCCTTGGCGGTGGACACTTTGCAAACAAGCATGAGTTAGTTAAAGCTCTAACCACGGATGCTCCTAAGATAATAAAATGGCATGAAGACCTAGGAGTGATGTACGATAAGGACGAGAAGGGCAATTTCATTGAGCGCTGGGGCGGTGGGACCTCAAGAAAAAGATTGCACTCTGCCAAAGATTACACAGGAATGGAAATTATGCGTGTTATTAGAGACGAAGCAAGAAACAGGGATATTCCTGTTCTAGAATTCAGCCCTGCCGTTGAATTAATTACAACGGAAGATGGGGAGATAGGAGGGGCAATACTTTGGAACATGGAGACAAAGGAGTACTATGTTGTAAGGGCAAAAGCAACGGTTCTTGCAACAGGTGGCTGGGGAAGATTGCATATAAGAGGATTTCCAACCACGAACCACTATGGTGCTACAGCCGATGGTCTAGTTATGGCTTATCGTGCAGGAGCAAGATTGAGAGATCTCGAATCTGTGCAGTACCACCCAACAGGGGCTGCCTATCCTGAGCAGATTGTAGGTTTGCTCATAACTGAAAAGGTTAGGACAATGGGTGCAACACCTGTGAATAAGTACGGTGAGAGATTCGTATTTCCTCTAGAACCTAGAGATGTTGAGGCAGCAATGTTCATTCGTGAGTGCTTTGGTAAGGGCAATTGTATCCAGACACCTACGGGAATGCGCGGGGTGTGGCTTGATTCTCCAATGATTGAAGAATTGCAGGGAGAAGGAGCTATAAAAAAGAATTTAGATGCTATGTATCGTATGTACAAGAGATTCGGCATAGATATGACCAAGGACCCAATTTTGGTGTTCCCTACGCTGCACTATCAGAATGGAGGTGTGGAGATAAATGCAGATGCCCAGGTTCTTAAAGGAGATGGTTCCCCGTATCCAAGATTCTTTGCAGGTGGAGAAGTAGAAGGTGGAGTGCATGGAAAGAATCGTCTTATGGGCAATTCGCTCTTAGATTACAATGTGTTTGGAAGGAGAGCAGGAATATCCGCTGCGAAGGTTGCTCGTAACTCTAGCAAGCCTGGGAAGCTGACATTGAAGCATGTAAAGCTCTTCACAGAGGAAGTGAAAAAGATAAATGTGCCTCTATCAAGAAGATCCCCAATACTGCTTCCTGATTATCGTGGAAAGAGAGTATTGGCAAGGAAGATAGATCTTCCTATACTACAGTGAGGTGTTTAAAATGAGAATAATGTTACATGGTTGGGATACATCGCATCGCCTTGGAGTTCCAGAAATTTGTGATTCAATGAAATCAATAGTAAATAAAATGGGACACGAATATGTACCAAATGAGAGCAAGGTTATTTGTGCTGAAGCTATCGGCTTTCTCGGTTATGATAATTTAACTGATGATTTTGCCAAGGCAACGGTTAAGGAGATGGAAGAAAAGGTAAGTAAGTACGATATAGATTTAATTCTGACCGCTTATGCAGCCCCATATGCCGCGTGGAGCAAAGAGAGAGAAGGGTTCTTGGTGAAAAGAGGGTACGAGCTTCCGGTACCAATTGAGCATATTGCCACATTTTTGTACAAAAATCTGGATAAGCTTAAATTCAAAGAGTTGGATATGAAGGTACTTATGCATGATGGCTGCACTCTTGGGCGCAAGATGCGTGTTGCAGATGAACCAAGAAAGGTTCTCGAGAAGATTCCCAAATTGAAGTATGTGAACTTCGACCATCCTGAACTGTATGTAAAAGAGCGTGAGCTCAAGCCATGGGATATATCCGCGTGCCCAGGTGGCTGGCTAGATTTTACCTTGCCAGAGTTAATGCCCTATGTTGCCAGTAATGTGATTCAAGAGTACGCTTTGCCCAGAGATGTTGATACAATCGTAACCACATGTGGAAATGGCTATCACGCGTTTAAGGCAGGTATAAAGCATGGAGGATTTGACATCAAAGCTATGGCTTATCCAATGCTTATTGATATGGCTCTTGAGGGGGTGCAGTAAATGATAGATGATGTTGTTCAAGAATACACCAAAAGGATAATTGAGTATGGGGCAAAGAGCGAAAAAGTCCGTATTGCCTTATCCCGTGCAATTAAAGCTTTTGAGAACAATCGTAGAAACGCTTTGGGTATGTTTCCCCAAAGTATCGATACCGCTAAAGAAGTGCGTAAGATTAAGGAGTATAGCATAGAGCATATGGATGAATTGATAAAGAAGGCATGCGAGAGCATTGAGAGAAACCATGGGCATTGCTACTATGCTAAGACGAAAGAAGAGGCACTGCAGATATTCAAGGAGCTTGTTGGTAGTGGAAAGTTAATAGTCAAGAGTAAGAGTTTGACGAGTGAAGAGATTCATCTTCGTGAATTCTTAGAAGAATTGGGTAATGAGGTTTATGAAACAGATTTAGGCGAGTTCATTGTGCAGCTTATGGGTACTAGACCCACACATATTCTTGCACCTGCCATAAATGTGCCTAGGGAAGATGTGTCTAAAGTGCTTAGCAAGTTTATGAAGGAGAAAGGTATAATAGAAGAGGATCTAGACGAACAGGATATACCCAAGATGGTTGAAACTGTGCGCAAGTTCTTGAGGGATAAGTACTTTAAGGCAGATATTGGAATTAATGGTGCAAATGCCCTTGCTGCTGACACAGGTACAATGTTCATTATTGAGAATGAGGGCAATGCTAGATTAAGCATAGGTGCTCCTCCTGTTCAAATAGCCATTGTAGGCGTTGAGAAGATTGTGCCTACAATTGAGGACGCTTTTAAGGTTACAGAGGTAACATGGAGGTACGCGAATTACACGGTGCCTGCATACGTGAACCTTGTATCTGGACCTAGCAAGACTGGAGATATTGAGAAGGTCATAACCTACGGGGCTCATGGACCTAAAGAATTGCATGTAATTTTGCTAGATAATGGGCGCACCAAGATGCATGAGTCTGGCTACGATGAAGCTCTTTATTGCTTAAGGTGTGGAACCTGCCTCTATGAGTGTCCTGTTTATGCTGTTACTGCAGGATTCTTTGGACAGCAGTACATGGGTGGCATAGGTGCTATATGGGACGCCTTCACTACTGTAGGCTTGGAGAAGGCAACTCCAGTTGCTTATACTTGTGTGCGCTGCGGGAAATGCAAGGTAATGTGTCCTCTCAATATTGATATTCCAGATATGATCGCAAAGCTGCGTAACGATGCTCGCAAGGAAGGATATGTGCCAAAAGTTGTGAGAGATTTCGCTGCGGAGGTTGAAGAATTTATCAAGGAAGTTTAAGAAAAGTATAAGGCAGATAATCCCATGCTCTTACGGTGACAAATATGGCTGATAATGATGAATTGAAGGAAAAGGCATTAAATCTCCATAAATTTTTTAGGGGTAAAATACAAACCTTGCCCAAGGTGCCTGTAAGAAACAGGGAAGATTTAAGTATCTGGTACACACCGGGTGTTGCTGAACCTTGTAAGGAAATACAAGAAGATAACGAGAAAGTTTATGATTACACAAATAAAGGAAATATGGTAGCTGTTATAAGTGATGCCACTCGCATATTGGGTCTGGGGGATATTGGACCACTTGCAGGATTGCCCGTTATGGAGGGAAAATCTCTCTTGTTCAAGCATTTTGGAGGTGTAGACGCATTTCCAATAATGGTTGATACTAAGAATCCAGAGAAGTTTATAGAGGTAGTCAAGCTCATTGCCCCCTCCTTTGGAGGAATAAATCTTGAGGATATATCTTCTCCAAAATGTTTCTACATTCTGGACAGACTTCGCAAAGAGCTAAATATACCTGTCTGGCACGATGATCAACAGGGCACAGCAACGGTAGTACTGGCTGCAGTTATAAATGCCCTGAAAATTGTGGGTAAGAAAATTGAGGATGTTGTAGTTGCATCCTTTGGAGCCGGTGCTGCAGGATTTGCTGTTATAAGGTTACTGATTGAGGCAGGGGTAGACCCTGGAAATATAAGGGTTGTGGAGCTTGTTAACCGTGAGCCTACTGTTCTGCACCAACACATGGATCTAGCTCGATTGTTTCCATATAGGGGATGCTTGCTTCGAAAGACAAATAAGGATAATGTGATGGGTGGTCCAGAAGAGGCTCTTAAAGATGCAGATATCCTAATCTCTTTTACTCGTCCAGGGCCTGGAGTTATAAAGAAAGAGTGGATTGAAAAAATGAACGATGATGCCATAGTGTTTCCATTAGCCAATCCTGTACCCGAAATATGGCCAGATGAGGCCAAGGAGGCTGGGGCAAGGATAGTTGGTACCGGGCGCTCTGATTTTCCAAATCAAATTAATAATTCTTTAGGATTCCCTGGTATATTCCGTGGAGCTTTAGATGTACGAGCTACGACAATAACTGATAGCATGGCAGTTGCGGCTGCATATGAGCTTGCCAGAGTTGGTGAGGAAGAGGGATTGCATGAGGATAAGATTTTGCCTACTATGGATAACTGGGATGTATTTGCTCGAGAGGCTGCAGCTGTAGCTGTGGCAGCTTTGGAAGCCGGTGTTGGTAGAAAATATATGACTTGGGATGAGGAGTATAGTCATGCAAAGGAAATTATTGAAAATGCAAGAAATAGTCTTAAAGTCCTGATGGATGAAAAAATAATAAAGGGGGTATGATGTATGAACTTGTACGAATATCAAGGAAAAGCACTCTTTAGAAAGTTTGGAGTGCCAACGCCCGAGGGCTATGTGGCCTTCAAGCCAGAAGATATCAAGGAATTTGAAGGAGAAAGAGTGATAAAGGCGCAAGTACTGACAGGAGGTCGCGGAAAGAGTGGGGGTGTAAAATTTGCCTCCAGTTTGGAAGAAGCAAGAAAGCTTGCCAAACAGATACTTGCGATGGAGATCAAAGGTCATAAAGTGCACGCTGTTCTTGTGGAGGAGAAGTTGAAAATTGAAAAAGAGTTCTATGTTAGTATTCTGATAGATAGAAGCACCAGAAGTCCGCTTATCATGGCCTCTCCTGAGGGAGGAGTAGAGATTGAGAGTGTGCCTGATGAGAAGATTTACAAGTTTGTTGTTAATCCTGAGATTGGTGTGAAGCCATTTGTGGGCAGGGTACTCTCTAAGAAGATGGGATTTACAGGCGATTTAGCCAAGCAGTTTACAAATATTCTTATGAATTTGTACAAGCTATTTCGGGAGTATGATGCTGAGTTAGTTGAGATAAATCCTCTAGTGCTAAGCGAAGGCAAGCTTATAGCTGCGGACTCGAAGGTAGTAATAGACACGGACTCTTTGTACAGGCACAAAGATTTAGAGGAGAATGCTGAAGAGAAGACCCCGCTGGAATTGGAAGCAAACAAAGCGGGCTATGCATTCGTAGAGCTTGATGGCAACGTGGGAGTTATTGCAAATGGAGCTGGGCTAACCATGGCAACGTTGGATACTCTTCTTCTCTACGGGCTCAAACCCAGAAACTTCTTGGACTTGGGAGGAACAGATAGCGTGGACATTACAAAGAATGCTTTTACATACGTTTTAAAAGCGAATCCAGATGCTATTCTAGTGAATATATTTGGAGGAGTGACAAAGTGCGATACAGTTGCTCAGGGCATAATAGCAGCTAAGGATGCTTTCAATATCAATATGCCAATAGTAGTGCGTTTAAGCGGTGTGCATGAGGAAGAGGGAAGAAAGATGCTTGAAGAAAATGGCATACATGCATTTGCAGATATGCGCCATGCAATTGAGAAGCTTAAAGAGATAATGGAGGGATCACAATGAGTGTTATAATTGATGAGAATACTAAGATAATAGTGCAGGGTATAACTGGACATCAGGGCTCGTTCCACAGCGGTGAGATGATCAAGTTTGGAGCGAAGGTTGTGGCAGGCGTAACTCCAGGAAAAGGAGGTATGAAGGTTCACGATGTGCCCGTTTATGACACTGTAGAGGAAGCCATGATCCATGAGCCAGATGCAACCATGATAACCGTGCCTGCACCATTTGTGAAGGATGCTGCATTCGAGGCCATGTACAACGGAATACGTGTTGTTTATATTCTAACAGAAAAAGTACCTCTCCATGATGCTTTGGATATTGTGAGTTATGCAAGAAGCCATGGGCATGTTGTGATAGGTCCTAATGGCCCGGGAATAACTGTGCCGGGTAAAACAAAGATGGGTATAATGCCAAATCATATATTCAAGAAGGGAACAGTAGCTGTGGCTTCAAGAAGTGGAACTTTAACATACGAGATTGTAAATGCTCTTACCCTCAATGGCTACGGACAGAGTACAGTTATTGGTTTGGGGGGAGATAGAATAACGGGACTGAACTTTGTGGATGTCTTAGAACTGTTTGAAAAGGATGAGGACACAGAAGCCATTGTGCTTGTAGGCGAGATAGGAGGCACCGCGGAAGAGGAAGCGGCAGAATATATCAAGAAGAACGTGAGCAAGCCAGTCGTGGCCTATATAGCAGGACGCTCTGCACCTCCGGGAAAGAGAATGGGACATGCAGGTGCGATAATAACGAGAGGAAAAGGCACGGCGGAGAGCAAGATAAAGGCGTTCAATGAAGCGGGCGTACCTGTAGCGGAGTTCCCGTGGGAAATACCAGATGCTCTAAAGAAGGTCTACAAATAATTTTTTCCTATTTTTTGGAAAATTTTTTTATACGATATTTTATATGGATTTAAAAGGAGAGGTTTAGAATGAGATTTGAATTTGTAAGCGTAGTTTTTGCCCTGTTGGTTACCCTGCTATTTTTACAAGGGGCCGTGCAGGGAGGAGGGCCTATAGTGAGTAACTCCAATGTTGGAGTACTAAATGGAACTATAATATATTCCACGCCTCACACTGTTGATCGCATTGCGGTGTACGGCAACACGGCTGCTTGGGTAGAGTGGAATCCTGACGATCCAGATATAAAGGGCTATAAAGATGGAAGCTTGGTAACATTTGCAAGCAGCCCTGATACTGAAATATGGGTGTCCGTTGGCTCTATTGTTGCTTGGGAAGATTATCCCCCGCAGGGTAATGGTGGAAATATAATGTCTTCTGAGGGATTGATATATTCGGGAAATAATCCGCAGTATCCAGATGTATATGGCAACAATGTTGTATTTGTGGATAGTGGAAAGATAATGGCAAAGATTAATGGAGATTTGAAAGTTATCGATGATATTGGCAGGGATGATATAGAGCCCAGAATATCCTCTAACTACATAGTATATGGAAATTATGTCTACAAAATCAGCACGGGAGAAAAGTGGGCTTTTGATAACGGTAATAAATTCATAAATGTGGGCTCCGATGTCTCTGGTGATTGGGTAATTGCATTTGGCAGAAACAATTTTGGAAAGAGCATATACATAGACGCTTTCAACTTGTACAACGGTGCCTATATTAGAGTGTGGAATCAGGATGTTGGACAGTACACATACTTTGATTCCGTTGGCATTGATGGAAACTTGATTTACTGGAGTTGTGATAGTATTGGCTATGTTTATGATTTGGTGAGTATGAAACTTACAAGCTACTCAGTTAATGATGGTTCTTTAGATTCTTTGGTAATCGGTGGAGGAAAGATGCTTTGGGGTGTTGTGAAAGATGATGGCTCTTACGAGATTTATATGGGAGACGAGCCCAGTACACCGCAAAATTACATAGAAGTCACACTCTTTAACAGTGGAGGCATTGATGTGAGCATTGCAACCCTCTTAATAAGAGATTCAAATGGAAATATGCTGGGCTATGATGCCAATTACAAGCATTATAATAACATACCAGATGCTGTGATAATCAAAGAAGGAGGTACTTACTCTTACCGCCTGTTTGGCTCTGGCTATACATATTCTG
>WAKY01000095.1 GCA_015523135.1 Candidatus Aciduliprofundum sp. | reverse complement strand
CTCATATGTTCATCGCCTACAATTCTTACTAAAGCTCCAGTGGCATCGCTTATGTCCGCATCTATGAGAGGTGAGTTAATGGCTTCATCCACGGCCTCTTTGACTCTATCTTGAGTACTATCACTCTCACCTATTCCCACCATAGCAACTCCACCAGACCCAAGAACGGTGCGCAGGTCTGCATAATCCACATTTACCAATCCGGGCTTTGTGAGAATTTCCGTTATGCCCTTAATTGTTATCATCAAAACTGTATCAGCTACCTTGAATGCCTCATTTAATGGCAATCTTGGGACGAGTTCTAATAGCTTATCATTTGGTATAACTATAGTTGTATCAGAATAACGGCGGAGCCTTTCAAGGCCCCACATTGCATTCTCCATTCTCAATTTTCCCTCTGCTTTGAATGGTAGGGTTACAACTGATAGCACCAATGCTCCAGATTCCTTTGCTAGTTTTGCAACGTAGGGGGCACTTCCAGTACCCGTTCCACCACCCAGGCCTGCAGTTACGAATACCATATCTGCGCCTTGCAGTAATTTTTCAAGTTCTTCATTTACTTCTCTAGCTGCATCCTCACCTACAAGAGGATTTGAGCCAGCGCCTAAGCCACGAGTTCTTCTTCTGCCCAATAAAATTTTGCGATTTGCTTTAATGTGTAAAAGATGCTGAGCATCGGTATTTGCAGCTATTAACTCAGCACCATAGATTCCCTCTTCCATCATTCTATTTATTGTGTTGCTTCCACCACCACCACAACCTATGATCTTTATGTTCACTTTGAGCTTTTCAACAAGTCTCTTTAGTTCTTCATCCTCTGGAGCAGTGTAGTCCACTTCATTTGATGTTCCTACATCAATATCCTTTAAGAACTTCATAATATCCCATCCCTTGTTCTTTTATAAAGTAAATGTGCCATAATATAAAAGAATTTCTTGGAGCTATTTCCACTTTGGATTATCCTTTACGGCATAGTTTCCTTGCTCATCAACTACAATTTTTGCAAAGCCCTTCTCAGCTATGCTTCCGTAATCGTGACCAGCATCTCCGGGATAAATTGCCAAGAATACAAAATCCTCATTGCCTGTGTTTATACTCCTGTGGGCAAAATATGGAGGTACATACAAAATTTTGCCCCTTTCCATTTCAATCCATCTTACCTCTTCTCCTTTTTGCATCAATAGAAGCCCCTTTCCCCGGAGCCCTATGTACAATTCTCCCCTATCTCTCTTTTTGTGGTAGTGGCCTTTTGTCATAAAGTACTCATCCCCCACTTTTCCCGGATGAAGGATGGTAATTGCATAGCTCAATTCTCCCTCACCTTCGTGAGTAACTGCATAAACTTCGTATATGGTTGGATTTCCATTTTCAATCATTTTTTTCAATGCGTCATTATCCTGATAGAAATTTAACATATCGCTTGCTTTCCTTATCACCCTTTCCGTGTGATTCTCCAAAATGCCCTTCTCCAAGTCAATGTAATTGCTGAGCATAGCACTTTAATGATTGCAGCGTATTTATATGTGACGGAAATTGAGAAAATATTTATAAGATAAAGAAAATCTCTCTTATCACAAGAAGGTGGTTAGAACGAAGGGAAATAAATTTACCCAAATAGTGGTGGTATCCTTTATTCTCTTGATGATTTTTAGTGGGCTTGTGGGTGTTCTAAATGTCGCAGGTGAGATAACAAGTAAGATCTCTTCAAGTTCTGATGAAGCGAATGTTATTAAAGCTCATATACTTGATACATCCTTCTCTAATTTTAAATTCAGACAGATAAACCAAAGTGACATAAATAAAATGCTGCAATTGAGAGAAAGATGGATGCAGTTAGATAAAAATAAACAAAGAAATGATTTAGAATTCAGAAATAATGCCCCGCCAATAATAGATGGGCACGGTACTGGAGCGACTTTACCTAATGAAAAAGAGATAGAGAATTTGATTGGGCACAAGATGATAGTTGGATTGAATACAAGGGTAAAGGAGCCAAGTAGTGTGAGGTGGGATTTAGATCCTCATTTTCCTCCTGTAGGAAACCAAAAATGGCAGGATTCTTGTACAGCTTGGGCAGTGAGTTACTATCAAAATGGATTTTTGCAGAGAATGATTTACAACTGGACAGACAATTCTCCTGCGCATCTTATGAGTCCGGCCTGGACCTACAACAAGGCTAATGGAGGCAAGGATGATGGAAGTTGGTTTGAAGGCAATATGGAAGTTATTAAGTCCGTTGGAGATGCCACTCTAGCCAATATGAGTTACAATCCTTCAGATTATCTTTCCTGGGGAAATGAGAGTGCATGGAGAGACGCTCCAAAGCATAGAATAGCAGACTACTATACTGTTTATTTTGGAAATGATAGTGGAATTGCGGCTATAAAAGAGCTATTGCGAGAAGGTTATCTTGTTACATTCTACCTAGATGCGTATCAACTTGTGTACATAGTTGGGCATGGGGATTATATAATCTCATCGCAGGATTATAATTCTGATACATACAATCATGCCCAGACAATAGTGGGATATGATGATAACATAACGGATGATGGTGATGTTGGAGCGTTTAGAGTTGTAAATTCATGGGGTACAGATTTTGGAGATCATGGATTTTACTGGCTCACCTACAAAGCCTTGGAAGAAAAAGTATCTCAGGATTACTGGCCCTATGGCTATGTTCTAGTTCCACTCTCTCAACATCCATACAATCCAAAGCTCCTTGCAGTATGGCATTTTAGCAATCCAGGGCCGAGAGATGCCCCCATAAATATTACCATAGGCTCTCAAAATTCGAATGATTTTAGAAGTCCAGTACTGAATGGTGGAAACTATAGTTTTCCCAAGTTCATGGCTCTTGATATCACGGAGCTTTACAACGACTGGGCAAATTCAAGTTACAAGGATAAATTCTATCTGAAAATAGGTTCGGGAAGTAGCCCTAGCACCGTGGATTCATTCAAGATAGAATATTATCCCTATGGATATAAATATCTGTGGCAAAACTCAACAGAGTCTCCAGATGTGCCTGCTAACACTCCAGCCGTTATCTCTTCCTCTCCATTATCTCCTAATGAATATTCTCCTTTCCTTTATGGGGAGATTGTTAAGGGTGTTGGACATGTATATGAAGATACCCTTGAATATCCAATATGGATAGGAAATGCGGGAAACAAATCGGATACAGTACTTCTCACTGTAAGCTCTACAAATGGCTGGAGCGTATCTCTTCCAAGCAAGGAAGAACTATCTGCCGGTGTAAGCATAAAGGTGAATATGGATGTGCAATTGCCAAGCAATGCCAAGTTGGGAGATTCATCTCATATAATTATTAAAGCAGTGTCTGAAAATGATACATCGAAAGTATATAAATTAGAGTTTAACGCATATTATGTCTCAAAACCGATACATATAGAGAACGATACTGATTTTGCATGGCAGGCGCAGAAATATGGATGGCCAGGGGATGGTAGTAAAAACAATCCCTACATTATTAATAATTTATACATTTTCAATGAATCGACTGCTGGAATTTATATAAAATCTACGCATGTTTATGCGGTGATAAATGGTGCTTATATAGAAAACACAGAGGATGGCATTTACTTAGAAAACTCTAGCAATATAATGATTAAAAACTCAATTTTGAAAAATGCAGTCAATAGTGGTATATACCTTTATTCCTCTAGCTATATTACTATATCCAACAATAACTGCAGTAGCAATATGGTTGGAGTTTATCTTTTCTCTTCCAGCAACAATACTATATCAAACAATATGTGTATATACAACAGTTGGGATGGTATCTGGCTTTTTGAATCTGAAAATAATACTATATCCAACAACATATGCGGTGAGAACGGTGAGCACGGTATCTTGGTTTGGAACTCCAGCAATAATACTATATCTAACAACATCTTGGATAACAACCATGCGGAAGGTATCTTTCTATATTTATCTAGCAATGGCAATATACTGTCAAATAACAGTTGCAGCAACGATTTTTTTGGTATCATTGTGTGGGAATCTCACAGCAATGTAGTTTCGAGCAACACCTGCAATAACAACCGTAAGGATGGCATATTCGTGACCGCATCCAGCAACAATACCCTATTCAATAATACTTGCAACAACAATAAGTATGGCATCTACTTTGCTGCTTCTTCTAGCAACAACACCCTGTCCAACAATACTTGCGTCAACAATAGTGTTGGTATATGGCTGGGTTCTTCCAGAAAGAGTATTATATATAACAACAACTGTAGCAACAATGGGAATGGTATCTATATATTGACTTCTAGCGACAATGTGATATCCAACAATACCTGCAACAACAATGTGAACGGCATATTTCTGTGGTATTCCCGCAACAATACGATCTCAAGCAATATATTTGTCAATAACACTGATTATGGAATTTACATAAAGTATGGAACTTCTAACAACCTCATATACAACAATTTCTTCCGCTCTAACCATGGTTCGGGAGATGCTTACAATTCCTCGCACATTCAGGCATATGATGACGGCACTAACAACGCGTGGAACACTTCGGGGGGTATAGGCAACTACTGGTACGATTGGGCAAACAACAACAATACAAACGATAATAACCACGATGGAATTGTAGATTGGCCTTATCCAATAGCAGGCTCTTCAGGTGCTAAGGATTACGCTCCTCTAATATGCTCTCATGTTGGAGAAACTCTCCCTTCTCAACCCTATAACTTAAATGCACGTGCGGGAGATGAGTATGTGAACTTAACATGGGATATGCCAGTATGTAATGGCTCTTCTCCCATATCTCAATACAGAATATACCGCAACGGCACATTAATAGCAACAGTATTATCTACCCAACTCTGGTACAACGATACCAATGTAACTAATGGGGTAACCTACACTTATTATGTAACGGCAGTGAATTCCGTAGGAGAGAGTGAGCCAAGTAACCAAATTCAGGCAACACCGATGACGATACCATCACCCCCACAGAACTTAAAAGCTAAAGCGGGAGACGGCTATGTGAATCTGAGCTGGAATGCATCGGTAGATGATGGGGGAAGTGCTATAAAAGAGTATAGGATCTACAGGAATGGCACATTAATAGCAACAGTACCAGCAACGCAACTCTGGTATAATGATACCAGTGTGGTAAATGGAGTAAATTACACATACTATGTAACAGCTATTAACTCAGTAGGGGAATCCAAGCCGAGCAATGAGATTAATGCTACACCGGTTGTAATATCAAGCTTTCCGACAGTTTGGATAGTTGTAATGGCAATTATAGTCATTGCAGCAATTGGGGCTGCAATTGTCCTGAAATATAAAAAGAAAACTTAACTTTCTAAGATTTCTTCAGGAGCTCCTGCCAATTTCACCAATGCTTCAGCCTCTGCGAAGTGCAGCTTGCCGGGAAGCACTAAGGTATGGAGAGGAGGTCCAAAATTCTCGTGAATCATATCTCCAAGGTAACCCGCACGAGCCAAGCTATCAGGAGAGCCAGCTCTGGCCACAACTGCTATTAGCGTGTGTTTTGAGAATAAATTTTCATTTTTCATATCTTCCATCTCAAGCAGGAGTTTTATTGCCTCATTTGCGGTCATTGGCCTTGGATTTATATCTAAGAGGATTAAAGTATGCAAGCCCAAATTTTTATTCATTTTTATGAAATCGTATGCGCTGGTAGGAAAATAATTCTCCTGGGGGAAAGGCAAAGAAACTGTTCTTCCAAATTTGTATTGCTGCAATCCAAGCATTCCTGGAGCGGCTGTAACGATGGACGAGTTGTGCACAATTTTTGTTTTTATTCCTATCTCTTCTGCCATTATTCTCAACGCCACATGGGTTGTGGCTATCATAGGGTCTCCTGCAACTAGAAAAACAACATTCTTATCTTTTGCCTCCCCCAATATAATCTCGCCATTTTCCACATCCTCACGGGATAGAATTTTTATCTCTTTTCCAAATGCCTTTTCCAATTTTTCTGGAGCTATACCGATTAAGCGTGAAGTGTAGAACTCTGCAAAAACCATATCCGCTTCTTCAATTGCTTTCTTTCCCCTAATTGTTAGGTCCTCTATGTCATACAATCCAAGCCCTACGAAGGTGAGCATGGAGGAGTATTGGAGCATTTATTTAAAAAGTAACTTTTTAAGGTAACTATCCTATGGCTGATAATGCTGGCATAATTATTAATTGTAGTTATTTTGCAAGATCTTTATATCTTGCTCATAACCTCCCTCTTGAACTTACTATATCTTCTCTCAATTCTGATGCTACATACTGAAAGAAGAATTGCCCCAATAACAATCAATATTGCTCTCCAAGGCAATGAAATTTCATAATTTGCGATGCCACAAAGGAGAAGGAGAATTCCTACCACAACTCCCACTATGTCCCAACCCCATATTCCGTATTTATCGCTTCTAAGCATCCGGGTTGAAGTGAGATAATCAACTTTGTCTTTAAGTTCCTTATCCACAAAATAATAAAGGGTTGAAATTAAAAAATCTTTCTCTTTTAATGGGGGGTCGTAAATCCTCCCTAAATCAGAAAGTTTTAAATATTATATAGTAATACTATGTATTGTGCCAAACTATATAAGGTGATGAAAATGTGGAAGAAAATTGGGTTGATGGGAATTATAGCCCTTCTCTTAGTGGCTGCCTTGGTGCCAATGGTAAGTGCTAAGGGAGAAGCAACGAATATATGGGATAAAATTAGTGTGAAGCAAGGCACTACGGATGCTCTTGGTGGTGGAAGCTATTTTTCAATAGGTACAAATAACACTCGTGTGAATGTGATTTATGGAAATAACGAGAATAAAAACTCTGTGAAGATAGTGGTTGATACCGTAAGGTATGCGGGAGGACTTAAGATTTATAACAAGGATGGAACACTCAAGGATAAAAAGATATT
>WAKY01000094.1 GCA_015523135.1 Candidatus Aciduliprofundum sp. | reverse complement strand
TTAAGCTTATTCCTGTTATGGATATTATGTACATATAATTTGAAAGGTGATGCGAAAGTAGAAGAGCTATCGAGGAAGCAATGAGGAATCCCAAGTACCTTTTTTCCTTAATCCATTTTATGAAGAAGTATAGG
The DNA here is from genome assembly GCA_015523135.1 of Candidatus Aciduliprofundum sp. Lineage (GTDB taxonomy): Archaea > Thermoplasmatota > Thermoplasmata > Thermoplasmatales > Aciduliprofundaceae > Aciduliprofundum. Next base: position 3,932 of record WAKY01000094.1, on the reverse strand, counting down.
GAAAATAAAAGAAAGAAGTGGCCTACTGTTAGAAGGTAGGGCATAGAGGTTTGATATACATGGATGGGATTTATGGCAAGAAGAGCTGCAGCTAGGAGTGAAATTTTTTTATTTTTTGTAATTTCGTATGCAATCATATAAAGTGGGATAATGGTGAGTCCACCTATAATGGGGGGAACTTTTAAAAGAAGTTGCTGAGGAGGTAATCCTGTTAGAAGATGAGCTCCCAAAATTATTGAGTATAGCATGGGAAAAGAGCCATAGCCGGATGAGCCCCATACGGCTGGATACTCATAAAATGGGTTTTTCTTTATTAAAAATTCTATGGTTATAGAGTAGTAGATACCAAAATCAGTACCCCAGGCTGAATAAATCCAAGATGGAATTGAACGTACTGCTATCGCAAGACCAGTTATTATAGTAAGATAGAACTTCCACCCAAACTTTACCCTTCTCATATCGTTCTTGTATTATTCTACTATTATTTAATTTTTTTTAGGTTTATAGCCTTTTAAAATCTTCAAATTCTTTCTTCTCTTTTATGAACTTCTCTATCCTAAGCTCTAAAATCTCCTCCAGATATTGTTCTTCAAGATATATTGAGATGCATTTGATTTCATTTTTTATGATTCTTGTCATCAGCTATTTCAATTATGATTTCATATTTAAGAGTTTTCCAAATTATTACAAAAATTTAAATCTCATAAGATATTGAACATCTGTGAATGCTTGGAAGATAACGGCCTTAATAGTGTTTATTGCAGGATTTACGCTTGTGATTTTGGGTGGAGTTTATAACCCCTATACTGATGTTGTAAATCTGCCCCAGGGAGGTTTTAGGGGTATAGGCTTTAGTATGTATGAGGGAGAAACAGTAACATATCATCTCTCATCTTTAGAGAGATTCACAGTGTACATAATGAATTCTACAGAATTTCAAAAACTTATGAATAATGGCACATTTAATGGCAGCTATTATACACAAACTGGAAAAATTATGAATTTACAATTTAGAGCACCAAAAGAGGATGTATATTACATAGTTATTGCAAACTTTAACTCTCAAAAAGGAATTGAAGTAGATTTTGCATACCGTAAAGGAATGAGCATGCCTCTATTTTTAGGAGGTAGCATAATCGTTGCAATATCTGTGCTTATTTTAATTGTAGATTTGCTAAGTGTAAAGCGTGTAAATAGAGATAAAGTATGTCCAGAATGTGGAAGGAAGGTTAGTGGCGAGTGGAATTATTGCCCGTATTGTAGGCATGAGCTTAGAGGCGATGAAAAATGAAGTATATAGCTATAATTCTTGCTCTATCTCTTCTCTTCATTCCCCTATCTCACGCTTCTTCTGAAAATAATATGATTGCATACAATTGGAGTTTTTATGGACAGAATTTTGAAGTTGTGATTAATATAAATGGAAGTGGGAACGCTTCGCTTTCTCATTCTTTTAATTTCTGGGTTTTAAATATAAGTATTCCTTACTCTGCATATCAATTTTATCAAGATTACCCAGCTGGCTATAGACTTGGAGATAATTTAACTTACCTTTCATACTTTTTAACACCAAATGATACTTATATCCAAGAGCTTGCCCATATGCTAGATACAATCGCTAAGGAAAATGGGTGGAACAGGTTAACAGAGGCAAATTTTATTCTCACCTTTGTTCAAAATGTTCCCTATGTAGGTGATTATGCATCAACTGGATTTGTAGATTATTACAAGTTTCCATTGGAGACATTGTTCCAACAGGGTGGAGATTGCGAAGATAAATCACTGCTTTTAGCTACTATTCTTTACATTCTTGGGTATGATGTAGTTCTATTTGCAATGGAAGTGCAGTTTCAAGGGCTTTATGGACATGTTGCTGTAGGTCTTAATGTGAAGGACAAATCTGGACCTTTTGCTAGATACCTGCAATATTATTACGCGTATGATGAAAAAGATTACTACTATATGGAATCTACAGGCTCAGAGAGCTTGGTTACATCTGGAGGAAGTATAGAAAACGTGCATTATTGGGTAGGTATATCTCCTGAGGCAGCCGGAGCTAAAATATATAATTTGACGGTTATTCCTTTAAATAGCCCCCATTATAATGGATATCATCAACAATACAATTATGCCAAGAAGATAAAATCACAGGAGAATTTTAATTGGTATGTGTATTATGCTCTTGCCCTTGTTGCTGTATTTGTGCCTATATTCATCTATGCCGTTTTGAAAGAAAAGAAAAGATGTCCCTCTTGTGGTTATCCTATAGAGGAAGATTTTAACTATTGCCCAAATTGTGGATACTGGCTTAAGCCCCCTCGTCCACCGGAGCCACCTTTTTCCTAGAAATGCACATGAGGCTAAATCATACCAAAGCATTGCTTACTCATTTTTATTCCTTATTTTCTTTATGTTCAAAAACGGTGTGTCTATTTTGGGTGATAAACCCCCAAAAAACATGATTTTTCAAGTAATCATATATCCAAATCTTCCCAGTGATGTATTGACCATTCAACACTGTGATGAGAGCCAAATGGTGTATATACAACACCTTCGTTCTCTTTTTTGTAGGTAACTCTAATTTTTTCTGAATCTGAATACGAGTTTCCAACTATAGCTCTGACATAATATTCATAGCTTTCATTTTCCTGCACATCTTTGTCCAAGAACCATTCCTTATCAGAGGGCATTCTTGCATACTCTTTTCCGTTTTTGAATATCACATATTCTATCTTCTTTCCAACGTTAGGAGGCTTTTCCCATCTAATCATTATTCCTCTTTTCTCTATTTCCAATGAAAAAGTAGATAATAACTTGGCTGCCAAAATAATACTTGTCTTCTCATAAGGATCTGCATCATCTGAAATTTTCATAGGTATGATTAGCTGTGGTCCCTTGTTGATATCTTTAGCATGTTTGCCTTTATATTCTTCTAACTTTTTCATTACATTTTTTAAATCATTATTCTCTTTTACCGGTTTTTTATTAAAAGAAATAGGATAACTTACTCCAGTAGCTATCTTCCTCTGTTCTACATGTATTGTTTTATTCTCTTTTTTCTCCTTACATCTCCTTAGTTCTCCTCGTAGCCTTTCAATCTCTTTTGTCTTCTTTTCCAGATCATCTTCCAGCTCTTTTATCTTCTCTTTTAGCTTCTCATTCTCCTCCCTAAACTCATAAATCTGGGTTATATTCATATGTTTTTCCAACTTTTCATCATCCAAAATTTTAATCAACCTTTTATTGGCCGGTGACCATCCCTTTGGTGTAAATACCTTAATTTTCCCATCATCCTTGTCTTTAAACCATGTTTTCCACATAAATTTTGTCATTTCTCTAAGTTCAATCTCATCTTCATAGGATTTTATCTTACCCTCTTTTCGCATTTTAGATATGATAGCCTCTAATCCTGGTTCTAACTCCTCAGGCAAAGAACCAGAACCATTTTTGATAAGATAAGCGAGATATTTTATTCCCTGCTTAGTAAAAGAGTATTGATACTCTATGCCCCTATTTGCAATTTTGCCACTCTTAGTTCTAACTTTCCTAGGCACGGCCTTTCTGCTCAAAAACCCCATTCTGTACAATCTCGCCATCTCGTTAGAAACAACTTTTCTTGAAGGTATAGTTAACATAACCCCATTTTCTGTCGCAAAAGTTTGAAACTTCTTAAGATAATTGTATAATTTTCTGGTAGTTATAAATTTATTTTTATATGAATTATTAAAATTATATAAATCCAGCGCTTGGGCTAGGAGGAGTAAAAGTTCTTGATAGTCCAAGGTATATTGAGCAAAGTTCATCATCATATATGATGATAAACTCTTATTTATTCTTTTCTTCTCCCATCAAGTTGCGTGAAAAATTCACGCTTTTTCCTGCCCGATTTTTGAAATTCTGGAGAAATTATTTATTATATATTTTATTCAATA